>NZ_CP022412.2:3656642-3961362 GCF_002222615.2 Bacteroides caccae
CATCAAAACGATAAGGTTCAGAATTCTTCAGTTTATCGGCATCTTTGAGTAACAAACCTTCGGCCTGAATGACCAATAAAGGAGAATATGGAATTCCCAATCCTGCATTAGGCCCTGATTTTTTTACATTAAGAGCAGGACGTGCAGCAATGATAGAACTTCGTTCGGTACCATTTGTACCGGGACGATAAGGTCCCTCCAATAAACAAATCATAGCTTGCTGAGCCGAGGGAGAGACAGCCCCATAACGTCGGTTGGCATATTGCTTAAGCCATTCCTCAATGGCTACTTCCCCTTTATGCAAAGGCATCTCAAATGCCAAATCATAATATACAGGATTCTGTTCAATAGCTTCCATAAACAAACCGGAGCCACAAACATTGGGATACTGTTTTAAAGCCGTCATATATTGGTTGGAGGCCAGCAAACGCAAATCTCCATGCATATTAATACGCCCGCCGAAGTTATGCAAATTTCCTTCCACAGCCGGGTATCCCCAAAAGCCTTTGCGGCCCTTTATCTTTTCTCCATTTAAGTCCAGAATAATCAGGTCATTCTGAGGAACAGCCTTTACAATCGGTTCCCGCAAACTCCATGCCTGCATAGCCCATTTAGCTTTCGGGTCGAAATCTTTGATTAATTTATATATGGCATGCCCTACTGCGCTTAAATACTCCGGAGTATTGACAGGAGGTGCACTCTCGTGGAACGGATCTGCTGCGTATATTCCATACGTGCCATAAAGTTTCTTTTCTTCCTCTAAAAAATCACGGCCTAATGTTGCAAACAACGCATCGGTAGGATCAAGCTGTCCTGCTCCTTTAAATCCGCACCAACCGGGTTGCAGGCGAATTTTAGCTTCAGGATATTTATCTTTCAATTCACGAGGAACATAACCGGAGAATCCTTGTTGGATCGGTGTCATACCTAATTCCCTTTCACGGTCTATTATCTTTTTAGCTAAGATAATATGTTTATCGATCCAAGATTTAGGCAGCGGACCTCCATAACTTTGCAGATTTTGCATCCATTGCCAGGCAGCATGTCCCGGACCGGCTAAAAAACGACGAGCTTCTTCATCCGTAAACCGATGTTTCAATAACGTGTTATACCATACAGCTTCCAATCCTACTGTTGCCAAAGGCATATTGATAGAATTCATAGCCATGAAATCTATTTCGCGTTGCCAACGTTCCCAATCCCAATAGGCAGCAGTATAGCTGACCGTACAATAATTCATGTATACCCTGTATTTACCATTGATCGTATTACGGATAGTCTTTTGGGGAAGCGGAAGATTTTCAGGTAAGTTTAATTGATTACCCAACCATGAAACATGCGCGTTACACGTATATTTCAGATATTGGTTAAATGCAGTGGACAGGGCTATGGCATTATTCCCTTTCAAAAGGACTTTCCCTTTTTCTGATGAGATTTCATACACATCCTCTCCATTGGCGGGGTCGATCAATTGCAGTTTGATCTGTTTCCCATATCCGGGTGTGACTCGCTCTATTAAGGCATAAACAGCCTTAATGTGCGGGTCTTTGGCATAGCCTATTACAGTAAACAGGCACAATAATAACAACAAAGGTTTTTTCATTTGACTATCAATTTTTATATAGCACAAATATAAGAAAAAGATTTTTTCTAAAAAAAATAATTAATACGATGCAGTATTTCCCAATCCCCTGCATTTATTATATAAAAAGCAAACGTAGAATGATCAAACCTATATATCATTAAGACCTATAACCTGAACTTAACAAGTGTGGGGAAAAACAGAAAAGAGAGAGAGTTTTAAAGAAATGTCCCCAAAAACGAAGAACCCCTGCCAACTGAGAAAGCTGGCAGGGGTTCATTTTTATATCTTCGAAAAAAGCAATCTTTACTTGCAATATTTCTTTATCAGATCATCCGTATTCGGATCACCCAGTTCTTTTGCTTTATTAAAATTGCCGCAAGCTTCATCCGTTTTCTTCAACTGTATCTGACAAAGTCCGAGCAGACGATAGGCCTCGGCATATTTCGGATCTTCTTTCAATATATTATTCAATATTTGAACAGCCTCTTCATACCGTCCCACACGCAGGTTTACCACTGCTTGCTCTGCCTTATAAGTCAGGTCTTTCGGATTCAGTTCGATCGCCTTGGCAATATCATCCAATGCACGTTGATACTGGCGTGCTTTCAGGGCAGCTTGTTCTCGATAATAATAGAACATATCATTCACCTGTCCGTTGACTGCTTTAAAATAAGCATCGTAATCGAGCATCGCATTACGCGCCTGATTGGCATTCAGATTCATCTGTGCACGTTCCAGAAGATAAGGAGCAAACGCGGAAGTAACCGGTTGCGGACAACGGGCGATACAACTATCCATTAATACAATAACTTCTTTCGGATCCGCTTTCAGCAATTCCTTGGTTTTAGCGGCACTAAAGAAGGTAGCAGGAGAAGCAATATTGCTGGCGTTCACTTTCTCATAAGCAGCCAAAGCACCTGCATAGTCCTGTTGGGCAAACAGAATATCCCCTTCCAGCTGAGTGTAAACAGGAAGCGGATCAATAGCGATTGCCTGGCGGAGATTCTTCAAAGCCGTGTCATACGTCCAGTCTTTATACGTCTTCTCAGGCTTCGATAATTGGTAAGCATGCATCAACTTGGCAATGTTGTAATACACATCATCCTTTTTCTGTGCTACCTTCAATGCCTTATTAAAGTCGGCAACCGCCTTGTCAAACCAAGATTGGTCTTCCTGTCCCTTAGTTACATAATAATTGGCACGGCGAATATACCCGTCCGTGCTGTTCGGGAACTGGCGGATAAAATCATCCAATAGTTTGCCGTACTCTTCATCCGTCATTTGTGAAGAAGCCATAAACAAGTAAACCAATGCCTGATCTTCCACTTCGGGCAGTCCTTTCCTGATTCCGATACTTTTCAGCGCAGCATCACCCAAAGAAAGCGCATTGATTTTTTGTGCCATGGCAAAAGCGGCCCCTGCTGCATAGCAAGTAGTCACCGTATCAATTCCGGAGGACTTCTGGGAAATACCGAATACCTGTCCTTCCGCATTCATCACCGGGCAACTAACCATTTTATCTTTCATCTGCATACCCAACGTATAATAATGATATTCTCCGGCCACTTTGGAGACATCTTTCACTTTACCGGATACACAAGCAATACTCTTTTGTGTCGAATAAGGAAGCATCCATGCATCGGCTCCCACTTCCGGAGCAGCTTTTGCCACGTTCAACGCAGGAACTTTCTTCTCGGTAATGGCTACACGGAACTTAATAACATCGTACATATCATTAGCTCCAAGTATCACGTCTACCGGCATTTGCTTGCCGTCCGCCGTGATAACCACCGCACGTTCCGCTCCTTTAAAAAGGCTATAATCAGATAAAGCCAATCCGTCTTCGGATACAAAAAATCCGTTCCCGGTGTTCAGCATCTTATCATTCTTGTCATAAGTCACCACAGAGAAAACTGCGCGTTTCGCCTTCTCCACCCATTTAGGGGTTTGTGCCATGCTTCCCTGTACCAGAAAGAAAAGCACCAAAGGTAGGATTAAAATCTTCTTCATATCAGTCGTTGTTTCTTTGTTTCACAGCTTCGTAAATCAGGATACCGGCAGCAACAGACACATTGAGGGATTCGATTGTTCCCAACATCGGTATCTTCACCCATTCGTCACAGAGTGCCAGGTTATCATAAGAGACTCCCGTATCTTCCGCACCCATAATGATGCATAACGGTCCTGTATAATCAGCTTTCGTATAGTCGTAGTCTCCTTTTTCCGTAGCAGCAACAATACGGAAACCGCTATCCTTCAAGTATTGCAGAGTCGCACGCAGATTTTGCTCACGACATACCGGAAGGGTATGCAATGCCCCTGCAGAAGTTTTCACAGCATCCGCATTCACAGAAGCACTGCCACGAGCCGGAATAATCACAGCGTCTACGGCTGCACATTCACAGGTACGGGCAATTGCACCGAAATTGCGTACATCGGTCACTCCGTCAAGCATGACGAAAAACGGATTCTTCCCTTGTTCGAACAAGAAAGGAACGAGATCTTCCGTCTTCTGATAAGTCACGGATGAAATGAAAGCCACCACACCCTGATGATTTTTCCGGGTGATACGGTTAATACGCTCCACCGGAACACGCTGAACGGGTATCAGCAGACCTTTCAAAGCTGCAAAAAGTTCTTTGGAAAGATCACTCTGAATGTCTTTCTTTACCAGAATCTTATCAATCTCTTTACCAGCCTGAATGGCCTCTATCACGGCACGAACGCCGAAAATCATTTCACTTTTATCAAGCATCTATGTTAATTTACTGTTTTATAATTTACTATTTATCAGTTGCGGGCAAGCAGGGCTTTGGCATTGCTAAGGGCAGCTTCGGTCAATGTAGCACCGCTTAACATGTGTGCAATCTCCTCTACCCGTTCCTCGTCGGTGAGACGTCGGATGTGGCTGTTGGTTTCCGTATCGCTGTCCTTCTTATATACTTTATAATGGGCCCCTCCCCGGGCAGCTATCTGCGGCAGGTGAGTGATACTGATAACCTGACGGTTCTGTTCGCCCATTTCCTGCATCATGTCTGCCATGCGGTCGGCTATTTCACCGGATACTCCGGTGTCAATCTCATCAAATACGATAGTCGGCAGTTTCACGGCTCCGGCAATCATTGCTTTGATAGACAGCATGACACGCGCTATTTCACCTCCCGAAGCGACGGAAGAAATGTTCTGCAACACACCGTTCTTGTTGGCAGAAAACAAGAAGCTGACAGTATCTTCTCCCTGTAATCCGGGTTCTTTCTTTAACCCCATTTCCACCTGGAAACGGACATTCGGCATTCCCAACGGTACCAACCGGGCTGCCAACTGTTTTTCCACCTCACGCGCAGCCGCTGCACGGGCTTTAGTCAGCACTTCCGCCTGCTGCTTGACCTGTTTATATTGTTCTTCCTTACGTTCTGTCAGTTCGGCAATGCGCTCATCGTAAGAAGTGATAGCGGACAACTTGCCACGATATTCCTCCGTCAAAGCAATCAGCTCCTCAAGTGTCTGCACACGGTGTTTCTGTTGCAGGGAATAGATCATGTTCAGACGATCGTTCACCTCATCCAGCCTTGTAGGATTGAACTCGATAGACTCACCTTGCGAAGATACCTCCTGCGAAATATCTTTCAGTTCGATATAGGCACTTTCCATACGTTCGGCAAGTTCCTTGGCAGGCTGATAAACTCTTTGCAAGTTATTCAGCGTATTGAGACTGTCCTTTAAATAGGAAAGCAATCCTCCTTCGTCCGAAGCAAAAGACTGTTCCACCCGATAAAGCCCCGCCTTGATCTCCTCCGCATGACTTAACATTTCAGCTTCTTGTTCCAGTTCCTCCTGCTCTCCTTCGGCAAGATGAGCTTCTTCAAGCTGCTCCAGTTGAAAACGGATATAATCTTCATCGGCACGGCTTTTCTCAGCCAGTTCCATTAACTCGGACAGCTCTCTTTCAGTCTGTTTCCACCCGGCATAACGAGAGTGATATTTCTCCAGTGCCGCATCATTATGTGCAAGAATGTCGAGCACATTCAACTGAAACCCTTCCTTATTGAGCAACAGGTTCTGATGTTGCGAATGTACATCAATCAACTGTTCGCCCAACTCTTTTACCTGCACCAAAGATGCGGGAGTATCATTAATAAATGCCCGGCTTTTACCGGATGCCTGCACTTCACGGCGCAAGATGCACTCCTCATCATATTCCAGCTCGTTCTCCTCAAAGAACGGGCGCATACCATACGCTGAAATATCAAAACGTGCCTCTATTACACATTTGGAAGCCCCCCGGCGAATGGCCTTCATATCCGCCCGCTGCCCAAGCAACAGACCGATTGCTCCCAGAATAATTGACTTTCCGGCCCCCGTTTCACCTGTTATAACGGAAAAGCCTGTTTCAAAACTGATGTCCAGTTTCTCTATCAATGCGTAATTCTGAATGTATAATGAACGTAACATTTGAATCAGTGAAAGTTAAGGGTTGAGAGTTAAGAGTTTCAATTCATCAGACAGACGATCGATAATATCTTGAGCTACTTCCGTTTTTGATTTCAGGGGGTAGTCAGTACGACCTTTTCTGTCTATTATACTTATTTTATTCGTATCGTAACGGAATCCGGCTCCCGCATCATTGAGCGAATTAAGTACAATGAAGTCGAAGTTCTTGCGTTCGAGCTTTCCTTCGGCATTCTGCTGTTCATTGTTCGTTTCGAGGGCAAAGCCTACCAACAACTGATTCTTACCTTTCAACGCTCCCAGACTTGCCGCAATATCTTCGGTTGCCTGAAGATGCAGAGTCAGTTCTTCCTCCTTCTCACGTTTAATTTTCTTATCGGCTACCACCTCCGGACGGAAATCGGCTACTGCCGCACAAAGAATACCCGCATCGGCTTCGGCAAAGTATTTTTTCGACGCTACCGACATTTCGCCGGCAGACTCTACATCAATGCGACGAATGCGGGAATGTTGTGTTTTCAGTTGCACGGGTCCCGCTATCAGTGTCACCTGCGCTCCACGACGTGCACATTCTTCCGCGAGGGCAAACCCCATTTTTCCAGAAGAATAGTTGCCGATAAAACGGACAGGGTCAATCTTCTCATAAGTCGGCCCGGCTGTAATCATTATTTTCTTATCTTGCAGCTCACCGTTTGCAGAAAAAAATTCATCCAGCACACGGATGATATTCTCCGGTTCCTCCATACGTCCCTTCCCTACAAGATGACTGGCAAGCTCACCCGTACCCGGCTCGATAATATAATTGCCGTAAGAACGAAGTATCTCCAGATTCTTCTGAGTGGCAGGATGAGCATACATATCGAGGTCCATAGCCGGAGCTACAAACACCGGAGCTTTCGCCGAAAGATAGGTCGTTATCAGCATATTATCAGCTATCCCGTTTGCCATTTTGCCAATGGTAGAGGCAGTGGCGGGAGCTATCAGCATCGCATCTGCCCACAGTCCGAGGTCAACGTGGCTGTTCCACGTTCCGTCACGTTGGGCAAAGAATTCACTGATGACCGGTTTGCTGGTCAAAGCCGATAGAGTAATGGGAGTAATAAATTCTTTTCCCGCCGGAGTAATCACAACCTGCACTTCCGCTCCTTGCCTGATAAGTCCGCGGATGATATAGCAAGCCTTATATGCGGCAATACTGCCGGTAATTCCAAGAATTATCTTTTTTCCTTTTAGCATTATTTCGTAATCAAATTACTCATTTCACGCAAGCGGATCTTAGTCAAGGCCGCCTTCGTATTCAGCGTGAAATCACTATTCAAAATCCAACTGTAATATCCGGGGTCTTTCTTCAACACCTCGGCTACCGACATTCCTTTATACTTTCCGAAGTTGAACACTTCCGTTCCATTATCATCGTAAACCATACGTCCTGCAAAATCTACGTTTTTGCTGAAACTGGAATAATCGGCAAGGAATGCGATGTCATTCTGAAGATCCGGATAACGGTCGAGCTGTGCCTTCAGCACCTCGTATGTAGCCCGTGTATCCGCTTCGGCAGTGTGCGCATCTTCCAGATTCTTCTCGCAATAGAACTTGTAGGCTGCGGACAGGGTACGTTGTTCCATTTTATGAAATATCACCTGTACATCCACAAATTTACGTTTGCTCATATCAATGTCCACCCCGGCACGCAGAAATTCTTCTGCCAGCACAGGAATATCAAAACGGTTGGAATTGAATCCGGCCAGGTCGCATCCTTCAATGTCGCGGGCAATATTCTTTGCCACTTCCTTGAAAGTCGGGCAATCTGCCACGTCAGCGTCATAAATGCCATGCACGGCGGAAGATGCTTCGGGGATGTGCATTTCGGGATTGATGCGCAGAGTTTTCGCTTCCTCATTCCCGTTCGGGTAAACTTTCAAATAACAGATTTCAACGATTCGGTCTGTGTTGATATTGGTTCCTGTCGTCTCAAGATCGAAAAAGACAATAGGGTTTTTCAGATTTAATTTCATTTTTATTCATTTTGTTTCACAACAGAGGACGCGGAGGACATAGAGAGTAAATGAAAGGAATGTCATTCAAATTATCCTCTGTGTCCTCCGTGTCCTCTGTCGTGAAATGTATATTAATCGTTCAACATCATCGGCATTAACAACATCAGCAGGTCTTCATTTTCTTCCTGTTCCACCGGTACGATGACACCGGCACGTGAAGGATCGGCAAGTTCGATAACAACTTCGTCTGCCGAAATATTGTTAAGAATGTCGATTAGGAATGTAGACTTGAATCCGATGCTCATTGCCGCACCTGCATACTGGCAGACTTGTGTTTCTTCGGCAGAAGTGGAGAAGTCGATATCTTGTGCGGAAATCACGATCTGGTTCTCCTGCATACGAAGTTTAATCAAGCTGCTGGCCTGTGACGAGAAAATAGACACACGGCGCAAAGCTCCGATCAGCTGTTGCCGGTCGACCGTCACTTTATGCGGGTTGTTCTGCGGAATTACAGAGTTGTAGTTCGGATAGCGTCCTTCGATCAAACGGCATACCATGCGATAGCTATCGAGCATAAACACAGCGTTGCGTTCATCAAATTCGATCGTCACAGAGCCTTGTTCCTTCGGCAGAAGGTTTTTGAGCAATGTAGCCGGTTTTTTGGGAAGGATGAAGGCAGCACGTTCGTTACCCTTGGCAGCCAGCGTCTTGCAACGTACCAGCTTGTGGCCGTCCGAAGCCACCATTGTGATATCTTCTGTTGTAATATCGAAATAAATACCGTTCATCACCGGGCGGAGTTCGTCGTCGGCAGTAGCGAAGACCGAGCGGTTGATTCCCCCCAGCAACACTTCCGCTTCCATTTCCACACGAACTGCGTTGTCACCCAATGTAGCCGATTGCGGAAATTCGTCCGCATTCTGTCCCATTAGGCTGTATTTCCCATTCTGGTACTGCACTGTTATTTCGTAGTTGTCCGGATTGATCAAGAACGTGAGAGGTTGTTCCGGAATTTCTTTCAGTGCGTCGAGCAAAGTTTTCGCTACTACGGCAAAACGCCCGTTGGTATCGCTTTCATTCACTTCTACGGTAGTAACCATTGTAGTTTCACTGTCAGATACAGTCACAGACAATGTTCCGTCTTCCAGTTCGAAGAGGAAACAATCGAGAATAGGCAGCGCATTTTTTGAATTAATCACACGGCTGATAGCCTGTAAATGGCTGGAAAGAGCAGTACTTGAAACGATAAATTTCATATATTTTCGTGTATTTAAGTTTTAAATGTTCTATCGCACAAAGTTACGAAAAAAGATTGGGGCTACCCAATAAAAACAAAAGAAAAAAACAGGCTTTGTGTGAAGGATATTACTAAAAAATTGTAACTTCGCCGCAGAATTTAAAATTATTGCAATGGAATTTACAGGAAAAATCATCGCTATCCTCTCTCCGAGAGGCGGAGTTTCAAAAACTAGCGGCAACGAGTGGAAATCACAAGAGTACGTAATCGAAAACCATGACCAATATCCGCGTAAAATGTGTTTCGACGTGTTTGGCGCAGACAAAATCGAGCAGTTCAACATTCAAATGGGCGAAGAACTGACCGTATCATTCGACGTTGACGCCCGCCAGTGGAACGACCGTTGGTTCAACAGTATCCGTGCATGGAAAGTGGAGCGTGTAGGCGCAGGTGCTCCAATGGCTCCGGGTGCTCCCGTTCCTCCTCCGGCTCCTGCCGCTACTCCGGAATTTACTCCGGGTGATGCCAAGGACGATCTGCCTTTCTAAGCCGAAAGTATTCCGCTTGACGATACAGATAAAAAAACTCCCGGTGAGAATGATTCTTGCCGGGAGTTTTTTTATACCCGCACTTTGTAAAGATTCCGCCGTGGGCTAAGCGTTCTTCATCCCGGGGCCGGACGACGCTCCGCTGCGGGACGGGAAAAATCCGCCCACGACTTACGGAAGAAACAAAGCAATATCAGCAACAGCAGTTCCCCCGAAAAAATTCAACCAGCAACAGCAACAGCAGTTTTATCTTTCTTTTTCTTTCTGTTTCTATTCTTTCTCTTATACTCTCTTCTCTTCTCTTGGCTTATGGTTCGGTTATGGTTCGGTTTTCGCGCCCTGCCAGAAGGCGTTTCAGAAGTTTTATTTTTCGAAAAAAAGAGCGATATTTTTTTATTTGTTTTTTGCAGGTTTTCCGTTGTTTTTCCATAGTTTTTTCCACTCTTCCAGTCAGGATATTCCTGTTCGAGAACGTCCTTTTTCCGTATAGAAAAACAGCCTTTCAGATGAGTTTTCCGAATGGATTTTACTCCGATTTATACCGCAAAACAATATTGGGATATACCACTCCGTCAGCACAAGTAAACTGGGCAAAGAGTATAAAATTACGAAAAAATTCGGAGTTGCGCAGGAAGAAATCCGGCACGAAATGAATTTGCTTTGCTGCCTGATGAAACAGATGATCGAAGTCTGCCATTAACATGAAATGGTAGGAATCGGACAAGTTATCCATTCCTGTCCGGTATGCTATCGCTCCATTGAGCACCTCGCCTTTATCCAACTGGCGTATGTAACGGGACAGACTATTTTCATCGGGCGCCAACAGCAAACGCCCTTCATAAAATGTGGCGTATGTATGCGATGTCGGTTCGGCAAAACCAGTTAGTTGCGTAAACAACGTTGTTTGAGGCAGGCGATAGACGGGGTAAGCTTTATTGGCAGTATAACAAAAAGTTATCAGGGGTGCTTTTCCCCGTTCTTCGGCAGAAACGGTGTTGATAAGAGAGCGCAGCATCCGTTCCGCTTCCGTCACGTCCGACACCGACAGGCTCAGAACCGCCGCCGCTTCCTGCAACGTATCTTCACGCTGGAAAAGACAGGCAACCAGTTCCTGTCCGGCATTCTCCATTAGATAATGAGACAACTCCCGATTCCTATTCCGCACGTCACTGGTACGAACGCCCGTCTCCTGCATATCTCCATAAGAAAGCAGAGATGCCCAGTCCGTGACTCCCTGTTTAGTGAAATAGAAAGCGGTGGAAGGCAATGCCTCACCCGGAAATCCTTCCACTGATTCCTGCTGACGAAGCACATTCATAAACGTGAAGCAAGTATCCGTTTCGTGACAGACACCCGTAAAATAAATGAAATCATCCCGCAGCTTCATATCAAACTCCGTCCAGCCCATCATACCTTCCAAATAGGCATAAACAGTGGCAACCGCCGGACTTTTCTTCGGGGTGGCCGCTTCTGCAAAGGTAGGATCGTCCGCCAATGATTTTCCGGTCTTGTGAGCATCAATAACGGTTTCTATCAACTTCTTCTGATAACTCAAAGCCATAAAATCGGATGTCAGGTAGCATGCCAGAAAATCCCCGTCCGCCATAGGATAAATCGTTATATCCTCTCCCTTATATTTGAAAGTTTTCGGTGGATAAAGAGATGAGACATACTTCTGCACGAAACGGTCAATCAGTTGCCGGTCGCCCTCCCCCAATCTGCAATATAGCACCTGGTTATGAATATTGTCCGGCTCATGAAAACTAATCAACATTTGATTCATTTGCCGGCTCAATCCGTGAGGCGCTTCTTCCTGAAGGGTATAAAGATACTGTTTCAGATACGAAAACAGTTTGGATACATGAAGATATTGCTGATTTTTACTACAAGCCAGATCGTCTACTTCCGCCACAAATTCCAGTATGTCATCAGTGACAAAAACTGCCGAAGCAGAGGGCGGAACCAATTCGTAGAGATTGAAATCCTTTTTTCCTTCGGCGGCCGACAGCCTGAAAAAAGAGTACAAAGCGAAACCTGCGCACAAAAGTACAACAGAAGAAGTGATCGCTATTTTCACTATCGTACGAAGTTTCATAATATTCGCTGTTTATCGGCTAAGTGCAAAAATAATAATTTCTACAAAGAAAACAAAACTTTTGCTAAATATTTCACCGGAAATCAAAGAAGGATTTCCAATCCGTCGTATGCCAGGTGAATATTCTCCGGGAGTTTCCGTTCCACCTCTGCATGCAAGCCCATATCATGACTCATGTGTATAAAGTATGTTTTCTTCGCCCGAATGCGCTGCGCAACCGCCAACGCCTCCTCCAAATCCTGATGTGTAGGATGCGGGGCTATCCGTAGTGCATTCACTATCAAAACATCTATTCCGGCTAATTGTTCATACGATTCTTCGGGCATAGTCAGCATATCGGTGATGTAGCCGAGCTGTCCGATGCGGTAACCCAGAATCGGCAGCCGCCCGTGCATCACACGCAAAGGTATGACCTCCGTAGTATTTATAAAGAATTTCTGCCCGACCGATATTTCCTGCAAAGGAATATCGGGAACACCCGGGTAGCGATGATCTACAAAACAGTAGGGCATACGCAAGCGCAAAGCGTCCGACACGTATTGTTCCGCATAGATAGGCACAGAACCGAAACGGCAGAACGGACGCAAATCATCCAGCCCGCCCACATGGTCATAATGTTCGTGAGTAATCAGCACACCGTCTATCCTTTCAAAAGGCAGGCGTAAGACCTGCGTCCGAAAATCGGGACCGCAGTCAATCAGTATCCGTGCATCGCCTGTCTCTACAATAGCAGACGTGCGCAACCGGTTATCTTTCGGGTCGGCAGAAGTACAGACCGGACACGTACAGCCAATCTGAGGGACTCCCGTCGACGTTCCACTTCCAAGTATTCTTATTTTCATTTCTTTCAGACGAAATTTACTTCCGGATGTATATCTATGCCGAACTTCTCACGGACAGAAGCCCGCACCGCATCCGAAAGCGCAATTATATCACTACCTTTCGCTCCACCGCAATTCACCAGCACCAAGGCTTGCTTATCGTGTACAGCCGCCGGACCTAAGGCTTTCCCTTTCCACCCGCACTGATCGATCATCCAGCCGGCGGGAATCTTCACCCGTCCTTCCGGCAGTTCGTAGTAGGGCATTCCCGGATATTCCTGCTGTAAAGCTTCCAGCTTCTCCCTCGGCACAATCGGGTTCATAAAGAAACTACCGGCATTTCCCATTACTTTCGGGTCGGGCAACTTAGCCTCACGAATGTCAATAATGATTTTCCGGACGACAGGCAAAGTCAGCGCAGGATATTTTTCAAGTTCCTGACGAATCGTTCCGTAATCGAGCATATAATGTTCCTCTTTACTAAGCCGGAAGCAGACATGAGTCACAAAAACGGATTTGTTCTCAGGACGTTTGAAGATACTGTTGCGATAGGCATAGCCACATTCTTCAACAGAATAAACGCGTTCCCGCCCCTGAATGTTCACCGTTTCCACGGTTGTTATCAAGTCCTTTACTTCCACGCCGTAGGCTCCGATATTCTGCACAGCGCTTGCACCTACCTCGCCGGGAATGAGTGAAAGATTTTCAGCTCCATACCACCCGTGTTCTACACAATATGCCACAAAATCATCCCACACCACACCTGCGCCTACACGCACGGAAACAGAGCGTTCGTCTTCCTCCGCCACTTCGATTCCTTCGATACGGGAGTGCAACACCACTCCTTCATAGTCTTTGGTAAATAACAGGTTGCTGCCGCCGCCAATATGCAAAAAAGGTGTCGTAACGGCACCTTGCTCAATCAACGTCTTCAGTTCTTCCACCGAAACATATTCAATGAAACGGTTGGCACTGACGTCAATGCCGAAGGTATTGTAGGGTAAAAGAGAATACATCGTTTAAAGTTATATAGTTATTCTATTCGTTATATGTCGATAAATGCAGACTGTTATATTCGCTATCATCAGATGCTTACATCTTCAAATTTATATAGCTCCCATTCGCCTGCTTTCCGGCGAAAATAAAGAATATTCGAAAACCCGTTTCCGATTCCTTTCAGTGCCAGGATTTTAGTTGGCGATCCGTCATCATTCCGTTGCCCGTAATTGATATTCGAAAGGCGTTCGGCAGGCAATGCCGGCTTGAAGGCAAACCACTGGTTCAAATCGAGAGTAGTCTCCAGCACAGAGAAATCATCGTCCGGATCGGTAGTAACAAAAGCCAATGGCTCACGCACACGCTGGCTCTGGAAAAGGCTGTCGGTAGCGAAATGGCCGAAGAACTCCACAAAGTCCTCGTTTTCATCCCGTTCGATAGGACGCAGATTGATAGCCTCCAGAATCCACGCTCCCTTGATACGCTCAAAGTAATATTTCTTCATCATCCGTGTCTTCACGAATATCCACTCCACTTGCACGGAAGTGAGAGAGGTATCTCCTACCAAGTCCATGTCTTCCTCTTTATCAAACAGGAGCGTATAATAATGCTGTTTGGTAAACAGGTTGTCGTGCTTCCAGTTACGTTCCTCGATATTCGCCTTTTTATCTCCGTTGTAGTAGGGCAACGGAAATTTCACACGCTGACGTTGCAACACATCATCGGAAGCAAAATTATAGATGAAATCGTCGAAAGATTCGTCAGCCTGTATAGGCTGCGGATCTTCCGGCAATTCATCCAGGTGGATTGAATCGGCTTTGTGCCGGATAGAATCCACCTCTTGAGTAATAGATGCGAAGGGGTCAATCTTAGCTTTTTTATTGCTACAAGCACCCAGTAAACCGAGTAATATGACCCCTGCAATTAGTTTTTTCATTATTTTAATTTCTCTCTAAGCTTTTCAAGCATATCCACCGTCATGCTTTCCAGGTCATAAGCCGGCTTCCAACCCCACTCTTCACGAGCACAGGTGTCGTCCAGGCTGTCGGGCCAACTATCGGCAATGCGTTGTTTCAACGGGTCTACATCGTAGATCATCTGAAACTCCGGCACATGCTTTTTGATAGCTTGATAGATCGTCTCCGGATCGAAACTCATAGAGGCGATATTGAAAGCATTGCGGTGTATCAATTTTGTCGGGTCAGCTTCCATAAGCGTAATCGCTGCATTCAGCGCATCCGGCATATACATCATATCCATTAAAGTGCCTTCTTTGATAGGACACACAAATTTTTCACCTTTTACAGCCGAATAATAAATGTCGACAGCGTAATCGGTTGTTCCTCCACCCGGAGGGGTTACGTTCGAGATAATGCCCGGGAAACGGACTGCACGAGTGTCGACACCATATTTATTAAAATAGTAGTCGCTCAACAACTCGGTTGTCACTTTAGTAACTCCATACATGGTACGCGGACGCTGAATGGTGTCCTGCGGCGTCTTCGTATGAGGTGTACTTGCACCAAAAGAACCGATTGAACTGGGTGTAAACACGGCACATCCCTGTTCGCGCGCTACTTCCAATACATTCCATAGCCCATCAATGCCAATCTTCCAAGCCAGCTTCGGCTTCGATTCGGCTACCACTGATAGCAAGGCAGCCAGATTATACACTGTGTCAATGTGGTATTCTTTCACCACAGACGCAATCATTTCCCCATTGGTCACGTCGACAATAGCCGCCGGTCCTGATTCTTTCAACTCTCCCTTAGGTTCTGCACCCGGGATATAACCAGCTACCACGTTTGTGTTACCATAGCGTTTACGTAGCTCCATCGTTAACTCGGAGCCGATCTGTCCGGTGGCTCCAATAATCAAAATGTGTTTCATTTTTTCTTCGTACTTAAATTATTAAGCTAAATAGTGCGCAAAGTAAGCACTTTTTTTTCAGATTTTAATCAAAAAGATATGGTTATTCCAATAAAAATTGTGTCCTTTGTAATCGAACTTAATTACTCAAACACTATGTACGGTAAAATGAAAGATTTTCTCAGCCAAACATTGGCTGAAATTAAAGAAGCCGGTCTTTATAAAGAAGAACGACTAATTGAAAGTGCGCAGCAAGCTGCCATCACTGTAAAAGGTAAAGAAGTGCTGAACTTCTGCGCTAACAACTACCTGGGACTGTCCAATCACCCCCGATTGATCAAAGCTTCCCAGGAAATGATGAACCGACGCGGATATGGTATGTCCTCCGTTCGTTTCATTTGTGGAACACAAGATATACACAAAGAACTGGAAGCTGCTATTTCCGACTATTTCCAAACAGAAGACACGATTCTATATGCTGCCTGCTTCGATGCAAACGGTGGTGTGTTCGAACCGCTTTTCTCGGATCAGGATGCCATTATCTCGGATTCTCTGAACCATGCTTCTATTATCGACGGTGTACGTCTTTGCAAAGCTAAACGCTATCGTTACGCCAATGCTGACATGAACGAGCTGGAGAAATGCCTGCAAGAGGCACAAGCTCAACGTTTCCGCATTATCGTCACAGACGGCGTGTTCTCTATGGACGGCAACGTAGCTCCTATGGATCAGATTTGTGACCTTGCCGAGAAATATGATGCACTGGTTATGGTAGACGAATCACACTCTGCCGGCGTGGTAGGCGCTACCGGACACGGCGTAAGCGAACTCTACAAAACTCATGGTCGTGTGGATATTTACACCGGTACGCTGGGTAAAGCTTTCGGAGGTGCTTTAGGAGGATTTACTACCGGACGTAAGGAGATTATTGACTTACTGCGCCAACGCAGCCGCCCGTATCTGTTCTCCAACTCATTGGCTCCGGGCATTATCGGTGCAAGCCTGGAAGTATTCAAGATACTGAAAGAAAGCAATGCGCTGCATGACAAACTCGTGGAGAATGTAAATTACTTCCGCGACAAGATGACTGCTGCCGGATTCGATATCAAACCGACACAAAGTGCTATTTGCGCTGTCATGCTGTATGACGCGAAGTTGTCACAGATTTATGCCGCACGTATGCAGGAGGAAGGTATCTACGTAACCGGATTCTATTATCCGGTAGTTCCGAAAGACCAGGCACGTATCCGTGTACAAATCTCTGCCGGACACGAGAAGGAACATCTCGACAAGTGTATCGCTGCCTTTATCAAAGTAGGTAAAGAACTCGGTGTACTGAAATAAAAAACATTTTCTTTTCTTCCATTGTTATTATTGTAATCATAAGGATTTGATTATCGACAATAACAATGGAAGATTTTTAATTTATATATGGAAGAACTTACTCTCACCACCCCTGCTCTGCTTTTCTCCGCAGTTTCACTGATATTATTGGCTTACACCAATCGTTTCTTATCGTATGCACAACTTGTACGCCAGCTGCGAGACCGCTATATGGAAAACCCTTCGGACATCACCGTGGCACAGATTGAAAACTTGCGGAAACGACTGAACCTGACACGTACCATGCAAGGGCTGGGCATTGCAAGCCTGTTTTTCTGCGTAGTGAGTATGTTTCTGATTTATATCGGACTGCAATTATTATCCGCTTATGTCTTCGGACTGGCTTTGATTCTACTGATCGCATCTCTGGGCGTATCTTTCCGCGAGATTCAGATTTCTACCCGTTCGCTGGAGATCTATCTCGGGGCAATGGAAAAAGGACACAAAAAATAGATTATTCATCTGCAAATCCGCACACTATTACACATGAAATGAAAAAGAAGCTGTCCGGAAATAAATCCAAACAGCTTCCTATATATTATAAATATATTTTCAGACTATTATCAACGTTGTCCCAACTGTGAGTCAACAAAGAAGATACCGGTGTCACCGGCTTTCTTGATCTTATCAACGATTCCCTGTGCAGTAGCTTCTTCTTCTACCTGTTCGCGAACGAATCCCCACAAGAAGTCCTGAGTTGCTTTGTCCTTCTCAGCGGCAGCCACGTCAACCAGTTTGTCTACCAATGCAGATACATGGCATTCGTGTTTGTAAACGTGTTCAAACACTTCCAACGGAGTACCCCAGCCGTTAGGAACGACATCAATCTTGTCGACCATTGCAGTTCCACCACGCTTGATAATATAATCAGCCATTGCATAAGCATGTCCCATTTCTTCCTGAGACTGTTTCTTCATCCAATGTGCAAAACCGCTGAAACCTTCTTTCTCAAAGAAGAAAGACATTGCCAAATACAGGTTAGACGACCACATTTCTGCTGTGATCTGTTCATTGATTGCCTTTTGTAATTTTTCTGAAATCATAATCGTATCTTTTTATTAAGTTGTTAATGTAGTTTCTTATTGAACTCATTACAAAAATAACAAGATTTCAGTTAAAATTGTTCCGACTCCCCTGTATTTTTAAACTACATTCACATTTTATTTACACCAACTCGTCAGAAGTATATCCTTTCGGCAACTCACGACAGTTGTAGCCGGAAGCCATAATCTCGCCGTAGGCACCTGCTGAGCGAAGAGCTATCAAGTCGCCTCGCTTCACCTTGTTCAGATCGATCACTTTTCCGAAAACATCCGACGATTCGCAGATAGGCCCTACTACATCATAAGATTCTACCGGTTCTTCAGAAGTGATGTTTTCCATTTTGTGGTATGCCTGATATAAGGCGGGACGGATCAAGTCCGTCATGCCTGCATCAAGGATAGCGAATTTCTTTTTCGCTCCCTGTTTCACATATAACACTTTGGAGATCAATGAACCGCATTGGCCAACGACTGCACGCCCCAACTCAAAATGCAGAGTCTGATAAGGACGCAGTTTCAGTTGTCCGGCATAGGTTGAGAAATAATCCTTAAAGTTGGGAATTGGCTGACGGTTGGGATGTCCGTAATCAATGCCCAAGCCACCGCCTACATTGATGTGTTCCACCAGAATGCGACGGGCTTCCAGCTTATCCTGCAATTCGTTGACACGGTTGCAAAGGGCAATAAAGTCACCCATATCCAGAATCTGAGAACCGATGTGAAAGTGAAGTCCGATGAATTTGACATGCTTCATTTCTACTGCCACATCTATCACTTTATCCATATCCTGCATACTGATTCCAAATTTGTTCTCGGCCAGGCCGGTCGTAATATTGGCATGAGTATGCGCACCGACATCGGGATTGATACGGAAAGCCACATTGGCTATCTTATTTTGAGCAGCAGCAAGTTCGTTTATCACTTCCAGTTCAGGAATAGATTCTACATTGAAACAGAAGATTCCGTATTCCAGTCCGAGGTTAATCTCCCAATCGGCTTTGCCTACTCCCGCAAAGACAATTTTGCTTGCAGGAAATCCGGCACGGATAGCAGCACGGATTTCTCCACCACTCACACAATCTGCTCCCATACCGCTTTCACGGATAATGGTAAGCACTTTCGGATTGGCGTTTGCTTTTACTGCATAGTGTACGGAATAGTTAGGATATTTGGCAACCTCCTGGTTGATAGCCGACAATGTATCACGCAGCACTTTCGTATCGTAATAATAGAAAGGTGTCTGCAAAGTACGGAACTTATCGATTGGAAATATTCCTTTCATAACTCAAAAAACTTGTTTAGTTAGTTAAAAAGAGCGCTTTTATCAGTTTGGTAAAAGCGCTCAATATAATTTGTGGAATTATTTGTTGTTGAAAAGCATATCGCTCAGCGACTGTAATGCTGTCTTCTTGTCACATTCCCGAATGAGGAAAGAAATGTTGTAGTTACTTCCTCCGAATGAAATCATTCGTACCGGTATGTCACGCATGGCGTCAAGCGCTTTTGCTTCAAAACCGACGTTCTCCCACTCCAGGTCGCCCACGACGCAGATGATACACATTTCTTTGTCGACGGTCACTGTACCGTATTTCTTCAAGTCATCCAGAATCTCGTTCAGGTGTTTCGTGTTATCTATCGTGACAGACACACCGACTTCCGAAGTACAAATCATATCGATCGAAGTCTGGTAACTTTCAAAGATTTCGAATACTTTGCGCAGGAAACCATGAGCAAGCAACATACGGCTTGACTTGATTTTAATGGCCGTAATGTTATCTTTTGCAGCTACAGCTTTGATTTTCCCTTTCTCTGTGTCATTAGAAATTAATGTCCCCGGAGCATGCGGATCCATTGTATTCAACAGACGTACAGGGATATTGGCATATTTAGCAGGCTGAATGCAGGTCGGGTGCAGAATTTTTGCACCGAAGTAAGCCAACTCGGCTGCTTCTTCAAAATGCAACTGGCGAACCGGGGCAGTCTTGTCGACAATGCGCGGGTCGTTGTTGTGCATTCCGTCAATATCTGTCCATATCTGGATTTCGGAAGCATTCACGGCTGCACCAATCAGGGAAGCTGTGTAATCGCTGCCACCACGTTGCAGGTTATCGATCTCGCCATAAGCATTGCGGCAGATGAAACCTTGTGTGATATAAATATCCATATCCGGATAAAGTTCGAGCTGTGCCTGCAGTTTCTCCTTAATATATACAGGGTCCGGTTCTGCGTTCTTGTCAGTACGCATGAATTCCAAAGCCGGAAGCAATACTGACTTCACACCACATTCCTGCAGATAGAAGTTCACCATAGCCGTAGAGATAAGCTCTCCCTGTGCCAAAACCACTTTCTCTTCGAACAAAGTGAAAAGGTCTTTAGTGTAGGAGCGGATGTAGTCGAAGTGAGACTTGATGACTTCCAGACCTTTCTGTTTATACTCCTGAGTTGCGTACAGTTCATCAACGTGCTGTTTATATTTAGCCTCCAGCTTATTGATAATCTCGTTGGCACCCTCCGGATTCTTCTTATACAGATAGTCCGAAATTTCCACCAATGTGTTTGTCGTACCTGACATAGCTGAAAGGACAACAATCTTCTGTTCACCATCGGTAATCAATTTGGCTACTTCCTTCATGCGCTGAGCAGAACCTACGGAAGTTCCTCCAAACTTTAAAACTTTCATTTTCGTTACTGTTTTAGTTATCTATATTTAAATCTATTTCTATTGTTCTCTGTCGGGGCATATATTCGTCGGTCACATCGGTGATATGATGTTCGGCACAACGGTATACCCTGCCGGGATATTCTTTCAGTAATTGCAGATTGTGTGTCGTCATCACTACGGACGAACCGGTTTCACAAATGTTGTGCAACAATTCTACAATGGACTTACCTGTCTCTACATCCAGGTTTCCGGTCGGTTCATCCGCCAGAATGATAGCCGGAGAATTGAGTACGGCACGTGCGATTACGATACGCTGCTGTTCGCCGCCAGAAAGCTCGTTAGGGATTTTATAGCCTTTATTGGACATCCCCACTAAATCAAGCACTTCCTCAATACGTTCTTTTATCTCTTGTTTATTCTTCCAGCCGGTGGCACGAAGTACAAACTCCAGATTATTGTACACGGTACGGTCTGTCAACAGTTGAAAATCCTGAAACACAATGCCTAACTTCCGGCGTAGCTGCGGGATATGCTTACGTTTGATAGAGCGCATATTATAGCCCAGCACTTCCGCATCACCGTCAATTACGTCCAGTTCGCCATACAAGGTCTTGAGCAGACTTGTTTTTCCGGAGCCTACTTTTCCTATCAGATAGACGAACTCTCCTTTGTGCAGTTCCAGATTTACACCACTTAGCACACAGAGTTCCTGCTGATGTATTTCTACGTTCTTATATTGAATTAATGCTTCTTCCATGTACTGCTATGTCTTTCCTGCAATTCGCGTGCAAGGTCTTCGATGCGGTAACCTTTTGAAGTTAATAATACAATCATGTGATAAATCAAATCGGCTCCTTCGTAAATCAAACGCTCATTGGTGCCGTTTGTTGCTTCAATGACAGTTTCTACTGCTTCTTCGCCCACTTTCTGTGCTATCTTATTGATTCCGGATTCGAACAGACTGGTCGTATAAGAACCTTCCGGCATTTCTTCATGACGTTTGTCAATAAAATCCTGCAATGCTTTCAGAAACATGACCGGTTCTTCATTCTTTTCACCCCAACAAGTATCCGTACCTGTGTGGCAAACCGGACCTACCGGATTCACCTGTATCAATAACGTATCATTGTCACAATCGGCCTTGATAGAAACGACGTGAAGGAAATTGCCACTCTCTTCGCCTTTCGTCCAAAGACGGTTCTTTGTTCGGCTGAAAAAAGTTACTTTTCCGGTTTCTACCGTTTTATCATAAGCCTCTTTATTCATGAAGCCCAGCATCAGGACTTTACATGTTTCGTTGTCCTGTATGATAGCCGGAACGAGTCCGTTCATCTTATAGAAATCCAATTCCATTTTATTTTAAGTTCTTAATTTACTTATTCGCTAATTATGTGCAATTATCCAATGACAAATCCTTCGCCGCAGCCTAAAAACCTGTTTTTGCAACGCAACAATTACCTAATGGTAATTCCTTCGCCGCAAAGATACGATTTTAATTCGGGAATTTTTATTTCTCCGAAGTGAAAAACACTGGCAGCCAGTGCCGCATCTGCTTTTCCTTGCAAAAAAACGTCACGGAAGTGCTCTTTGCAGCCTGCACCTCCCGAAGCAATCACAGGAACCGAAAGTTGTCCAGCCAAAGCGGCAAGTGCCTCGTTCGCATATCCGGTCTTTACTCCGTCATGATTCATGCTCGTAAAAAGGATTTCTCCGGCCCCACGTTCCTGTGCTTCTTTTGTCCAGTCAAACAGATCCTTGTCAGTTTCAATACGTCCACCATTCAGGTAGCATTTCCAGCCTTTTTCCGTTTGCTTGGCGTCTACTGCCAACACACAAACCTGCGAACCGAAATTCTTGGCAATCTCGTCAATCAACTGCGGGTTGCGGATAGCAGACGAATTGATAGAAATCTTATCGGCGCCGGCATTCAACAGACGGTCCACATCACTCAATTCATTGATTCCACCGCCTACGGTAAACGGAATATTGATATTGGCAGCAATCCGTTTTACCAATTCCGTAAAAGTCTTACGCCCCTCATGGCTGGCAGTAATATCCAGGAAAACAAGTTCATCAGCTCCCTGTTCACTATAAGCACGTCCCAATTCCACCGGATCACCGGCCTGGCGCAAATTTACAAAATTCGTTCCTTTCACGGTTTGTCCGTCTTTGATGTCCAGACAAGGTACTATTCTTTTTGCTAACACAATCCTATTTTTATTTACTGTTTGACAATTCAAAATCAGACTTTCAAAAGTCTCAATCCAAAAAGATTCTCAAGTCTTGCAGGGTGAGATGTCCTTCATAAAGAGCTTTTCCAAAGATTACTCCGGGCACTCCGGCTTCGTTCAAAGCAATAATGTCATCGACATTACTTACCCCGCCGCTGGCCATTAGATAGAGATCGGGGAATTTTTCCAGCATTTCTTTGTACAAGTCAATAGAGGGGCCTTTCAGCATCCCGTCGCAACTGATGTCCGTGCAGATCACTTTCCGGACACCTTTATTTATATAGTCTTCGAGGAACGGGAAAAGTTCACAGGCGCTTTCGTCTTTCCAACCGTTTACGGCTATCTTATGTTCCTTTACGTCCGCTCCCAATATGATTTTCTCACTTCCATACACTTCCAGCCAATGACAGAACAGTTCGGGGTCTTTCACGGCAATACTGCCGCCCGTCACCATTTGCGCACCGCTTTCGAAAGCTATTTTCAAATCTTCATCACTCTTTACTCCGCCGCCAAAATCTATTATCAAGGAAGTACGGGTAGCGATTTGTTCCAATACTCGATGATTGATTACATGGTGAGAAGCAGCTCCGTCCAAGTCCACCACATGAAGTCTGCGAACACCGTTCGCTTCAAATTCCTTGGCAACTTCCACCGGATTTTCGTTATATACTTTCTTACTGTCGTAATCTCCCTGGGAAAGGCGTACACACTTTCCGTCAATAATATCAATGGCTGGAATAATTTCTATCATCTATTATTTATTTGCTATTTGACAATTTACAGTTCTCTTATTACTACCTCTTTCCAATCTGTTCAACACCGCTTTTTATCCCCTCAAAAAGTTTATTATAAACGATGAACGAGTTTATTATAAATTATGGTGGAGTTTATTATAGATTCAGAAAGTTCGTCAAAATCTTCTCTCCCGTCTTACCGCTTTTCTCCGGATGAAACTGGGTGGCATAAAAGTTATCTTTATGCAAGGCAGCACTAAACGGATGAATATAATCAGTCGTAGCGGCAGTAAAGTTGCAAGTCGGCACATAAAAGCTATGCACGAAGTAGACAAATTCTTCTTCGGTAAATCCTTCAAAGAGTTTGCTGTTCGTTTTGCCGATTGTATTCCACCCCATGTGCGGCACCTTATCTTCGTGCCTTTGCGGAACAAAACGTTTCACATCCACATCAAAAATATTCAGGCAATCCACTCCTCCTTCTTCAGAATAACGGCACATCAACTGCATACCGAGACAAATTCCGAGCACAGGCTGACGCAGGTTCTTTATCAGTTCGTCCAATCCTGTCGCTTTCAAGTGGTTCATGGTAGTTTCCGCCTCTCCTACTCCGGGGAAAATTACTTTATCGGCCGACTGGAGTTCTTCTTTATCGGCAGTAATCACTGCTTCCACCCCCAACCGTTTCAATGCATAATCCACAGAACGGATATTGCCGGCATTGTATTTTACGACTGCTACTTTCATCAGCTAAATATTACTGTTTTATTTTTATAGGCCAAAACTTTACGTTCAATGTGCTTCTGTACCGCACGCGAGAGAACGATTTTCTCCAAGTCCTTTCCTTTGTTTACAAGATCTTCAATAGAATCTTTATGAGTGATACGCACTACATCCTGTTCGATAATCGGACCTGCATCCAACTCTGTCGTTACGTAATGGCTTGTTGCACCAATAATCTTCACACCTCTCTGGAAGGCGGCGTGATATGGTTTCGCACCGACGAACGCAGGAAGGAAAGAATGATGAATATTGATTATTTTATTCGGATAAGCATTAATCATCTGTTCGGAAATCACTTGCATATAGCGTGCCAGTACGATAAATGTAATTTTATGTTTGGCAAGCAGTTCCATTTCCTTACGCTCCTGTTCTTCTTTTGTCTCTTTAGTAATAGGGAACAGATAGAAAGGGATACCGAAACGTTCGGCTACATGTTGCAAATCGGGGTGGTTGCTTATTATAAGAGGTATCTCCACATTCCACTCTCCGGCTGTATAGCGAGCCAGCATATCAAAAAGACAATGCGACAGCTTAGAAACGAAAATTGCCATACGCGGTTTTACATCCGAAAAATAAAGGCGGAAATCCATTTCGTACTTTTGGCCGTAAAGTGTTCTGAAATAATCTTCAATCTTTTCCTGGGGAACCAGAAAGTCTCTCAATTCCCATTCAATACGCATGAAGAAGATGTTTTCTACATGGTCTACATATTGATCCAAATAGATAATATTTCCTTTGTTTACCGTAATAAAGTCTGTCACTTCCGCAAGGATTCCCGGTTTGTCGGGACAGTGCAATAACAGTTTGGCTGTTGTCATCATTCTTTTTACTAATTTACGATTCCCGGCAGAATATTTTCCACCTTTCTTATTTTAGTCCGCAAAAATAACGATTTATTGCAAAATTACGAATTATTCAAGCAGAAAGTTGATATAAAAACGGTGGTTTCTTACAGATAGAAAGAAATCGGGAACTATTTTCTATGAAGAGGATGACAAACTTCAGGATAGTGACGCTATTGTCTTCGGATAACGTCACTATCTCATTATAATGGCGTCACTATGACAACCGGATAGCGTCATTATCCTGAGAGAAGAAAAAACAATATTTTTTTTCATTACAAAAGTACTCAAAATGAGGCACTAAACGTTCTTCTCGTTTTTTCTTGAAAAAAACTTTTCTCAAAACGCTTGCAGATTTACAAAAAACAACTACCTTTGCACCCGCAATCGAGAGAGATGCAGATTAACAAAATGAAATTCTGGTGCGTTAGTTCAGTTGGTTAGAATACATGCCTGTCACGCATGGGGTCACGGGTTCGAGTCCCGTACGCACCGCTTCTTTACTAGAGAGGTGGAAAGAAATAAAATGAGTTAGTCTAAATAAAATTTGGTGCGTTAGTTCAGTTGGTTAGAATACATGCCTGTCACGCATGGGGTCACGGGTTCGAGTCCCGTACGCACCGCTTCTTAAGAAAAGGAAAAAGTTCTGTAAACATTGAATTACAGAGCTTTTTTCTTTTATCACTCCCTCCTGCACACACCGAGCACATCAAAAGATATTTTTTTTTCATACATAAGTTTATGATGCCGTACTAATAAAGGCTATAATGGAAAATATAACAGAAAGGTTATACATCACATGAGATAATAACAATTAAATAAAAACGTTCTACAATCAATTAAATATAGTATCTTCGTACACGCAAAAAGATAGAAGTTTATATGAAAGAAGTAATATTTGTAATTCTAGAAGGTTTCGCCGACTGGGAAGGTGCATATATAGCTACCTGTTTGAATCAGGGAGTCAAGCCCGGAAATCCTATTAGTTATAAAGTGAAAACTTTATCAATAACCAAAGAACCTGTAAGTTCAATAGGTGGATTCAAGGTGCTGCCCGATTACGGGCTCAACGATATGCCGGAAAATTATGCCGGTTTGGTATTAATTGGAGGAATGAATTGGTTCTCACCTCTAGGTGAACTAATAGTTCCACTTGTAGAAAAAGCAGTAAAAGAGAATAAGTTAGTTGCCGGAATATGCAATGCTTCTGTATTTCTTGGTATGCATGGTTTTCTTAATGAGGTTAAGCATACCAGCAATACACTCGATTATTTAAAACAGTATGCCGGAGACAAATATACAGGCGATTCCAACTATATCAACAAACAGGCTGTAAGGGACGGAAATATTGTAACTGCCAACGGAACCGGGCAACTGGAATTTTGCAAGGAAATATTATATGCATTAGAAGCGGATACAACCGATGCGATAGAAGAAAGTTATCTGTTTTACAAAAATGGATTCTGCCCGGAGACATAAAACGAATGAAAGAATGACCATTCTTAAAAAAAGAATATTTAAACAATCAGAATGGTTACAATTGTACTACGTCTAAGAGAAATAGGTCTGTATTTATACATATTATTGCATTGAGCGATACAATTTAGTCGCCAATTCATTGTTTTTTTAAATCGCTATTCTTTTATAAAATCTTAAAAATAGTACATTGAGACTATAAAAGCTCTGTCACTCAATTTCTCTTATGTACTATGAGTTCTATTCTACGATAAAGCTCTCCGATTTGAAATTACTATAAAACCTACCGGAAGTTGCCGTAAATTTCAATACACAATAGTCGGAGTCGGTAACACCTTCGGGATAATACATTATATCGCCTTCCTGCCATATCATCTCTTTACTGACACTATCAACCAACACTTCCATGGTACCGCGCAACATTACTCCCCGAAAGAAGCGGTTATCACAAAAGTAAATACAGGCATGACTGTTCTTCCGGTATTGTGCAACACGCATTGACGAAGTATTCGTTGTCAGATAAATCGTTTTTATCCCTTCCCTTTTCCGGGGTTGCAACATGGCTTTGATATTGGGAAATCCTTCGCTGTCTATGGAACCGATAAAGGCTGTTTTCTGCTTGTCAATCATGGTTCCCACCGTTTTTTCTACATCTCTCATCATTTAATAATTTAATTGGTTATTATTTGATGCAAAAGTAAGGATATTGAGCAGAGCCGATGCAATAAAAAGAAAGGGAGAAATAGTACTTTTTACGGTTTATACTTTTTACGGTAAAGCAAGGGAGTTTCTCCCGTATGCTGCCGGAAGCGGCGGATAAAATAAGAAACCGTTGAAAAATGAAGCTCAAACGCAATATCCGATATCGGAGCGTCTGTATAAGCAAGTAATCTCTTAGCCTCATCTATCACTTTATTCTGAATGTATTGTTTCGCACTACCCCCCATTACCGACGTTATGATTTCATTCAGGTAATTGGGAGTGATGCAAAGTTTATCCGCATAAAACTGAACGGAATGTTGTTCCTTCAAATGGGTTCCGACCAAATGGATGAATCTGTCTATATGAGTATTATTGATTTCTTTATCTGTGGGGATTTCTTCGTTTGAAACCGCCTTCTGATACGCCCGCTCCAACAGCATTAGAACTTCATACAGCAATGCCCTCAAAACATGCACGTCATTATCATTCTGTTTGTAAGAGTCAATCTCCGTTTTGATATTGTGTAATACTTGAAGGACACGTGTATAAAGTTCGTCTGGAAGATGCAGTTTGGCTGATGTCTTTTCCGGTTTGAAAAACGCAAGATGCCGGACAAACATGGAATCTCTAAAGAGGGACGATAAAAACTCATCTTCAAAAATCAAGGCATATCCATTTGTTATATGACGCGTATCCCAGTTCCGAATCTCTCCCGCTTTTGAGAAAAACACATCTTGAGGGAAAGCTTCATAAGTACGGTTGTCAATGGAAAAGCTCCCCTCTCCTTCCGTTATAAAAGTAATGTCATAATAAGTCAATGTATGGACGGAACTTTCAGCCAGGAACTTCTTCACATATTTCAGTTCGACGACATCAATCAAAAGTTCACTGCCATACTTATTTTTGTGGAAAGTATATCGGGGTATCGAGTTCTTCATTATGAAGTACAAAAATAATATTCCTTATCAAATAATCCAAGGCTTTTCCACTTTAGAGAGAAATGGAAACAATAATAGACTATCTGATAAGGAATATCTTTAAAAGTATAGATAACTAAACGCTTTCTTATTTCTGACTTCCCGCCAAATACTCAAAACAGAGTTTCTTCAAATAAGCTTCCATACAAATTGATTTTAGTTAATATATGTCACTTAGAAAACACTTAATTCGATATAGCAGGCATCGCAGTGCCTTTCGAGTACATTCTCTTTTGGTTATATCGCAAATACCAAATACAAATCAACAACGAAGCCACCGTCGACAAGGGCGGAGCAAAGCCCATGAGGAACAGCGAGGAACTGTCTATCTGACTGAACCAGTACGACAACGGAATACGGAACAGGAAGGTCGCTATCAGACTGTGAATCATCGGGAATAATGAATTCCCCTGTCCGCTGAAGTAAGAATTGATGCAAAACACAAAACTTACAATGATACAGTCGATACTATACCCCCGCAAATACTCCGCCGCCATTGTCACCACCGCCACATCTTTGGAAAAGAATGCGGTAAGCGTCTCCGGAAGGAATTGGGAATACACACAAACCGATACACCGAAAACAAGGGCAATCCCAATGCCCGAAGCCAGGCATTTGTTCATCCGCTGTATCAGTCCCGCACCGTAATTCTGTGCCGTCATGGTTGCCACTGCCGATGATATCGCCATTGGCGGCAACATTGCAAAAACGATGATTTTCTCCACAACACCCAAAGACGCCGATGCGATGACTCCCATTTGGTTGACAATGACCGTTATAATCAAGAATGAAATATTGATTAACGCGTCCTGCAACGCAATAGGTGCTCCCAGCACCATAATCTTTTTGGATAAGTTCTTGTTAAGCCGGATATCTTTCCGAGTAAACTCGAAATGGAATCCATGACCGTGCAAGAACCAAAGCGAAATAACAAAACTGCCCCCCTGTGCTGTTATTGTAGCCAATGCGGCTCCCGTAGCCCCCAAATGGAAATAGCCGACCAAGATAAAGTCGAGGACAATATTAATCACGCACGCCAATCCTACAAAATAAAGCGGTGTTTTGGAGTCGCCCAGTCCACGCAGGATACCACACACTACGTTGTACCCAATAATGAATAAAATACCTGTCGAACATACCAAAATATAACTTTTCGTATCAGCCATTGCTTCCGCAGGCGTATGCATCAGTTCGGCTATCTGCCCGTGAAACACGACCATGACTAAAGTCAGCAAAACACCTACGATTGAAAACAGCCATACGGAAGAACCGATTGTAGATGCCACTTTCCTATTATCCTTTGCTCCGGTGGCAATAGCAATCAGTACGGTTGTCCCTGTCGTAATGCCAAGGATGATACCTGTAATCGTCTGCATCACCTGGCTGCCGATAGCCACAGCCGCCACACTGGCAGAATCATCGTATTGCCCTACAACAAACAAGTCCGCCCCACCATAAAGTGCCTGAAGCACATTGGCAATAAGGAAAGGTACTGCAAATTGCAGCAATACTTTCGGAACGCTCCCCTGTGTCAAATTCAACTCTTTCATAGTTTCTTCGATACTTTACTTCTTATCTTAAATTGTTACAATAAAAAATAGTGCCGGACAAGCGAATGATTTACACCATTCATCTTATCCAGCACTATAATTATCTATTATAGCACCCTCCGATGAGGATTTTTATGCCTGTCCCTATTTTCGGGCTGCAAATATGGGCTTTGTTTTCATAACTACCAAATTATAGCTGCACTTTATTTTTCAGGATACAATCGGGTATCAATGTGATACCAATTTCAACCCGATAATGGAGCAAATCAGTGTGAAGATAAAGAACAACCGTCCCACACTTGCAGGTTCTTTAAAGAAGAAAATACCGATTAATACCGTGCCCGCCGCACCGATGCCTGTCCATATCGCATAAGCCGTACCAACCGGCAATGTCTTGGTCACCTTTATCAGAAGCAGCATACTCACACATAAGGATACCAAGAGTACGAATGACCACACATATTTTTCCATTCCGAATACCCTGTTTATCTTTCCCAGGCAGAAAGTAAACACCAGCTCAAGGCAACCTGCCAAAATCAAAAGAATCCAATTCATAACATTTTTTTATTTGCAAAGGTCATGAATTTCCGGCAGCCTCTATTTTACATTTGTAAAAAAGGGATTTTACATTTGATAAAAAATCATCTTATCTTCGCCCTTATTCTGCTCAGACTAACTTGGGAGATTCCCAGATAGGAAGCGATAATACCTAATGGAACACGTTGAAGTATATCGGGGTAATCAGCAATCAAATCCTGATAGCGTTCCAATGAGGTCTTGAACTGCCGTGATATAAATAGCTGTTCTGATTTGATACACTCCCTTTCGGCAAACTTCCGCCCCCAGTTGGCTATATGTATATCCGCCAGATAAAGGTCGTGCAGTTTGTCGACACTTAATTCATACAGCACACTGTCTTCCAATAATTCTATATTCTCATATCCCGCCTGATTATTGTAAAGGGTCTGCAAAGGGAAAATAGCGTCGCCCTCCTTTCCGAACCAGAATGTCACTTTCTTGTCCGATTTATAGGTATATGCATGCAACATTCCTTTCTTCATCAGATAGAATTTGGAACTTTTACGGTTTGCCAGAAACAGGTGGAAACCTTTAGGATAGGTTACTTCCGGTGTTTCATTCAACAGGGCTTCCTTGGATGCAAGCGGCAGTTTGTAAATATTATCAATAATGTCATAGATGTCCATATCCATAGATTCTTTATTTCATTTGTTTGGCAACTCTGTTCAGAATGGAACGCATGATCGTTTTATGGAAAGGACGAATAAAGAAGAAGTAGAATCGTCAATACTTCGGGAGTAACCACTTTATCACTCACTATTGTTTTTGAAAAAGAATCACAGTAATCCGCCGGAAGGTAATTGGTGATGAGACTTCCCTCACATATGTTGTTTTGTACTTTCATAACTTGATGCGTTTTTAGATAACGTAGGCTGCGAAAATAATCACTTTAAATTGATATACAATAACTTTATCTGCTTTTCTATTCGCGGAAACGGAAGAAAGCAGGCAGGCGGTCGGGATTCAACGTGTAGCGGGCATGTTCTGTCAAAAACGGTTCGGAGTTCATCACTGCACAAGAATGGGGTACTGCCGACATCATTTCCCAATCCTTCTGCGAGTTGCCGACAATCAATACTTGCTCCAGAGGGAAAGCTAAAACTTTACATATATGGAGTACTCCTTTCTTTTTGCCGGCTTCCTTATGTACAACTGTGATAAGGGGTGGCTTATAAAATACCTGATAAGGTTTTGCTTTCAATCGGGAAAGAATGTTCTCCCTCTGTTCTTTCTCATAAACCAGCATGCTATACTTATAGACTTGGCCTTCATAGCTATGCGCCGTTATCTTTGCGGATTCCCCGTTTACATCCGGTAGTAATTCAACCGATAAACATCGGTTCCGCCCGTCATACAACAATAATCCACCGTCTGCAAATGCCCCACCTTTGAACAAACTGAAAAGAGTCTTACCTAATTTTCTCCGCGCCTGTTCCACTGATAAAGAAGTAGCCAGATATAATGGGACAGATTGCGCCATATAGTGTAAGACATTGGCATAGTTTTCCGGAACTTTTCCTTGTGCATCGGTCAATGTTCCGTCCACATCGAAAAAAACGGCAGTAATCAAGGGCTTCTCCGGTATCCGCCAAAATGTACCTTTGCCCATTATAGAATGCAAAGGATGATTAGTCAGATTACTGAAAGCAATGTAACAATCACAAACTTTCCGCTGACAAGAAAGCGAAGTGTCTAGCTTTTGACTCCGATAAAGATTGCCTATCTTCACCTTACTTCTAGGACAGGCAAAGATATCCCCTTTCCAGTCAATGAAGCAAGCACTTCTTCCGCCTGAGCAATTCTCCCATTGAGCCGGAGCGTTTTGCAAATCATACTCGAAAAGATTATCCAGTTGAGTAAAAAAACGAACATCTTCGTTGCTCAATGGAGACTTTAACCCCTGCATGGCATTAATAAACAGATAAATATCCGGTGAAAGAGTATTTCGCAAATCAACAAGTATATTTTTTGCCAACGGGTTACCGACAGCTCCGGCACAAACCTGTATTCCTGCATTATGGAGCGTATGAAGTTGCCGGACAAATTTCTCTACTGAAGTCATTTCCGGATGAAAGCTAGCCCAAACTTTTATCTTATTTATCAATGCCGGAGCAGTCCGGAGTTCGTTCAGCCATTCATCGGCAGGAAAAGAAAGATTAGTCTGACAGGAAATTCCGGTAACTTGCGGCAATGACGCAAGCTGTATGATTCCTTCCCTATAATAGCGATGTATGAGTGCTTCACCATAGGGAATGACAAATAGTTGCAAAGACTCTCCTTTCCATTGCTCAATAGCAGTAATAAAACGACTCCATGCCTGTTTGTCCTGCATCGTAGATGTAGGATGAGACTTCTTGCCGAAAGGACAATAAGAACAAGTGTAGTTACAACTATTCAATTTACCCCGATAGTATATACGTCGGACGGAAAGTAAAGAACCCTCGTTTGTCATTTCATTCAAATATCATTTAAACTTCACTCAATTTTCATTCAATAGGAATAAGTCTCCATTAATTGCCTGATTCCCGGAGTGATAAATAGCTGACCGATATAATCGGAATAACCAAGTCCTTCGGGAGTCAGCCGGATACGTTCAGGAGTTTCCTCTATCCAGTACTGTTCCGCCAATTGGCGGAACAACGGAGTCCTATCAAGCGGCTCTCCAAAACGCCGAGTATATTCAGCCTTGTCAATCCCCATATAGTACATCAGATTCTTGATGATAAAACGTTGTTGTTGTTCCTTTGCGGAAAGGATAAATCCGTTACGGGCTACGGTGAAATCAGTGGTTGCCATATATTCGTCTATCTCGCGGGCAATGCATTGCTGACAGACTGTATACCGGGTAGCATAGTGTAAATCACCCAAATAGCTGCGTCCACCCGACCCACACGAAAGCATTACTTCATCGCCACATGAGACTTCCGCGTCAGTGGACGGATGATGAATGAAACGCCGCATGGATGTTTGCAGAAAGCCTTTTGCTTGCAATAACTTGCAAGCGGCACGATACATTCGAAAACAGACATCATCTGGTTCCCGTTCGGTAATACCTGTACCCTGACGTACATATAGCGGATAAATAAACAGTTCGTTCGGCTGGAACCGGAGCGCTTCTTCCAGTGAATAGAGGAAACTTTCTACCGTCTGTCCCTTAATACCATAAATCAAGTCGATATTGAAATAGGGAAAATCCATTTGGCGGATATCGTCTAATGCTTGATAAATAGTGTTTTGCCGGGGACGCCTTTTGATAGCTTTCAGTTCTTCATCTTGAAAACTCTGTATGCCGATACTTACGCGAGATACTCCCGCCTTTTTCAAGACATTGAGACGCGGACGATCTGCATATTCCGGTGAAGTCTCTACGGAAGTAAAGGCATGGGACGGATGCACGCCGAACAAAGCGGCGGTAGCCATTAGTTGTTCCAGTTGCGGAACAGTCAGCAGCAACGGAGTACCGCCGCCGATGGCAAAGCTATCAAACGTCAGTCCGGCAGTGAGCGGTGAGAGTTGTTGCGCCTGTCTGTGAAGGGTGTCCAGATAAGTGGCGATATATTCTGTACGGTTCGTTTGCAAAGAGAATAAGTTGCAGTATCCGCATTTATGGCTACAAAAAGGGATATGAAAGTAGAGTGACGCCTTTCTGCCTTGCAGTTGCTCCAAATATGGGAGCAACGAAACCGGAGCAGGAAAAGGACGGTACGCCGTTTTATGCGGATAACTATACATATAGTCTACATATCGGGATAGAGGTTGATTCATTGTTTCGTCAGGATAAAGTGTTTGTAAGGAACCGTGTAGACTGTTTCGTGGGATATGCAGTGATATTCGTAGCCGTCTTCACCATAGCAGGTGCCGTGGTCGGAAAGGGCAATCACCAGTGTGTCGGCACGCTTCTGAAAAACTTCAAACAAACGGGGCAACTGACTGTCGATATATCTCAATGCCGCCGCGTGCGATTCCTTATCGTCTTTCGTTTTACCTTTCACATAGTGACAGTTCGGGTAATGGATAGCGGAAAAGTTGATATACATGAATATACGTTTGTCCGCAGAGTAATTCTCCAGTTTCTTCAAGGCAAAATCAATCTGCTTCTCCGTACTGTCAGGAGCCGTACAGCCAAAGATCGGCAGCCAGTAACTTTTCGTAAAATAACCGGGAAACACACGTCCCAGTTCATTGCGTTTGCTGAAGAAATTCACGCCGCCTATGCAGATTGTCTCATATCCCTTATTGGCAAGGCTCTGCACGAAAGTAGCTTCCGTAAACGGATAACTGCCTTTGGGCGGGATACGCCCCGTCCCTGCCTGCACAGGGAAAAACAGCCATTTACGGCTACGCAAGGAATGAGGCTCTGCCGGCGAAGGAAGAAAGCCTGCAAAAATAGCAAAATGAGAGGGATAAGTAAAATTTCCCGGCGCATGCCTTTTCTCCCACAAACCACCGTGACTGTTCAGAACCGGTGTCCCTCCGGCAGCTTCTTCCGCTTTACTCACATCGTAGCGCAACGTATCGAAGCAAAGCATAAGTATATCATGTGTCCCTACCACCCGGTTCATATCCATATCAGGACACTGGTTTTGTTCTCCAGCGGGCAGTTCATCTATCTGCATGGTCATATTTCTTTTTTATTGTTCTTATCTGTCGGGTATAAATAGAATTGTGAGCGTACATATCCTGGTAAATGTGGTCGCCTTGTCCGTTGACCTCAATAATATAAGGAGTATCCGTTCCTCTTTCTATCAGTACATCTACTCCGCCATATCGCAAACCCAGTGTGCGGACGGCTTTCCTGCATAAGAGGTAAATCCGTTGACGGACATCTTCTGACAAGGGAAGTTCGCTCCACAGGCGTGCGTTGTTGTTCAGGTGCAGATTGGTTATACCCCCCTTGCTACATCTGACTACCACATAGTCAATCTCTTCCTCTCCAGATACTACCCGAAGGTCATAATTCTCTCCCTGCAACTGCTCCTTAGGTATCCATTCTTCCAAAATAGCCCCGGTATGCATGACCGCTTCCGCCAATGGAAGAATATCTTGCTCCTTAGTCAGACGATGAATACGTTTTGTATTATGAATGACTCTGTCCACTTTCTGCAAGGTAGTATAAACCACCCATTTCTTCTGACGCGGCTGATAGCGGATTGCCATAATGCCACCTGCTCCCGAACCATAACGTGGTTTCAGAAAACACCCCCTGCTACAACCGGAAAGAGCTTGCGCCAGTTCATCGAAAGAATGTGGAGTATCCAACATCGGAGTTACATTCAGATCATTGGCTGATAAAATCCGTTTGGCTTCCTTTTTATCAAGAGCCTGCAATAATGCATGAGGCGGATTCAAGAAATGCACATCGTCAGGCAGTGCCGTCTCGTCCAACCGCTGTAATATCGTTTTGTATTCGTCATTAAACAGGGTATATTTCAGAAAATCCGTTTCGCAGCTTACCCACGGTTCCAATTTGACAACTGCCTGCCGCAATGATGGCAGGCAATTGAACAATTCTTCGTAAGTCATAAAGCGGACTCCCGTCTGCAAGCTCCTGCCGGCTTCAACAAAGTATTCGATGCGTTTGAACGGAGAGTTGCTGACAACGATTATCTGCATTTCCCCTACTCCGTAATCATCGGGTAATACCACATTTCACCGTCGTCCTCATCAGCTTCTTCCGATTCTGCAATGTCAATCTTCATCGGAAGTTCCTGCAACTTCTTCTTCATACCCTTGCTCAAATAATTGTAGCGCATATTAATAAACTTCAAATGGGCAATCTTGTCCATATTGTCCAGCAAGAGTTGGGCACCTTCATCTTTGAGGACACCTGCCGAAATATCCATTGTCTCCAATTGAGGAAGGATATCCGACTCCAGGAACATTTTTACAATCTCATCCTGTTCTTCCGAGTTCACGATGCCAAGATAAGTCAATTTCGGGAAACGCGTCTTAGAGAAAAGCGGACGGAATATCTCAATATCAGCTTCAAAGCCGTAGTCTTCCACGCCGACATACAGAACCAGTTTTTCCAGATTCGGAAAATCGGACGCCAGAATATCCTCTACGACTTCCGTAGGAAGACCGCCACTGATAATCTCCAGTGAACGCAATTCCGGACGTGAGGTTTGTCCCAGGCGCAGGCAATTCGTACCTTTTATTTTCAAGTCTTTCAATTTGGGCATAGCGTCGAGCAACGGGCTGAGGTCTGCCTGTTCAATCCAGGAGATCTCCTGTTCTTCCTGATCGATATCTCCCCAAAACAAGCCTTCAATGTGTGCAAATTTATCTTTATTTTCGAGTATTCCTTTCAGTAAATCGGAGCAATCTTCACCTTCATAGTCCCAACAACCGATAGTGATTTGTTTATATTCGGGCAAATGCTTGTCTTTCAAAATCTTATCCAATAGCCGGACATCGTTTTCGTATTCATCATAACTCAAAGTGTATTTCTTGGCTTCCACTTTCATCTCGCGTGCCGTTTCCTCTGCTGTTTCCACATAGCCTTTCTTTGTTTTCTCCGCAATAAGTTTATTGGCAGCTTTTTCGGCTTCTTCAGCAGTCGAGTAGTTTTTGACTTGTGTCTGACCGTCTGTTCCCAATTTGCCATAGTTAACGGTTACGTCTGTTCCAACTACATCTATACTCCAGAATTTCTGTGACTTAAAGTCTTGAAATACGAATACTCTTTTCATAATACTTTTTTTAATGGTTGATATTTGCCCATTCAAAGCGCAAGAACGCATGAACGACGTCTGCAAAAATAATTATTTTTCGCCACGTACAAAGCAATCGTACACTAAACTTTCAAAACTAGAAGATACAAACAAGAAGGGCTGCCCCCGTTTTCCGGAGCAGCCCTTACTATTCAGTTTCTATACTTCTGTATTAATCTTCAATAGTACATATACTTACGCGGTTCCAATCCGGTTCGGTAAACATGTCACCTACGCCCTGACCTTCGGCAGTGATACGGGAAGCGTTAATCTTGTATTTATTGACCAGGATAGTCTTGACAGCTTCCGCACGTGCGGCAGCTATTCTAGCATTGACTTCCACACTTCCTTCCGGAGAAGCGTATCCTTTGATAATCACTTTTGAATCAGGATATTTCTTCATGTAGGAAGCTACACGTTCCACATTCGGCAACTGTGACGCGTCTACTGATGAACGACCTTGTCTGAAAGTAATGATAGATTCCGGAACGCGAGCGGTTTTGACTACTGTTTCAACAGGAACTACCTTTGTACGACATTCTTCCAAGTCTTTCTGCAAGCCGTTGATTTGCCGGTTGGCAGTGTTCAACTCACCGTCCTTATTGTTCACTTCAGAACGAAGAGCATTGATTGAAGAGTTCAGCCCGTCGATTTCCGCCTGGTTGTAGACTTTTACTTTGGTGAAATAATGGTTTCCGGTACTTGTCTTGAAGTGATAAGTCAATCCTGCAGTCAGTTCAAACGCTGCATTATTCGCATTGAAACGGCTTTTTGTCTCAGGGAAGTTACCTTGCATATCATATACGATAGCAGGTTTAATTCCCAATGTCCACGCTTTCGTTTCACCGAGATTGAAATTGAAATTCAATCCGAAACGGGTAGACCATGAGTTCTGATCACCGTCACCATTTACATAATAATGCAACCAACCCATTCCGGCCACAGCTTCTATCTCAAACAAACGAGGCTGACCTTGATAACTTGCGAACAGGTTCATCAAATTAACCTTACCCAATAAACTGACATCCGAAACATCGAAGGCCGTTTTACTCGGAGTGGTATTGATATATCCCATTCCCTGGAATCCCAAACCAAAGATAGGAGTCAATTGTTTTGAGAACCCTACTCCAAAACCGGGACGCATACTCTTAAAGAAAGCGCTATGAGTAAGAGGAGTGATTGCTCCCGCATTTACTTCAACAGACCAGTTGTCTGTAAACTTTGTACCTTCTACTACTGATTGGGCATTTGCAGTAAATGCGCCCAATACAAAAGCTAATAAAATAATAGATTTTTTCATAATCAAATGTTTTTAAACTGTGATGTTTTGCTTGCTAAATCATTAGAAATGTCTTATGTGTTCCATGTCTAATTCTTTAGTTTATAATCAAATTCGTTATTTACATTAAACAACATATTGTATAAAAAATTAGTTCATACGCCTGTCGTCTAATTAACAACTATTCACTCAGCCAACCCGTCATACGGCTTCTAGCATAGAAATAATAGAAAAACAATCCTATCCAACTGGTAAGAAGAATCAGTACAATAGCCAATAACTTCTTTTCCCAGGGTGCATAAAGACGTCCTATCTCCAAAGCCGCCTTAATAGTTAATATCAAACCAACTATCCAAATTACAAATCCAACCATAACAGTACAATTTTATTATAAATAATTTTAGAATCACATTTCAATATATAAACAACAAAAGCATATGTTGGTTTCATCAAATTTATCTTTTAACAAAAAATTCAAGAATGCAAACCCTATTGATAGATTTTTTATATAATGCCCGAACAAATAAATTATTATGTTCGTTAGAATAAAGAAAATGCCAATGAAAATCTTAGCCCAAAACAAGAAAAAGTTGTCTGTATCTATTAAAATAATAAAAGATACTTTTCAAGGATTTATTGATGACAACGTCATGAGATTGAGCGCGTCACTGGCTTACGCAACCCTGTTCTCAATCATCCCTCTGCTCTCACTCCTTGTTACTATCGGAGTATTACTCAATATCGATTTCACCAATCAGTTATATGCCCAACTGGAACCCATTGTCGGCTCCAAAGTGATTGATGCACTTCAAGCAATTATGGAAAATGCAGAGACAACCGATTCATTTTCCTTTGCCACCATTATCAGTATAGGTGTCACCATTTTCGGTGCAACGACTGTTTTCGCAGAAATACAAAGTTCCCTAAATACCATTTGGGGAATAAAAGCCGTCCCCAAGAAGAGCTGGCTTAAATATATCATAAACAGATTGCTATCCTTCTCGGTTATCCTTGCTTTCGCTTTTATCCTGCTAATCACCTTTACCATTACCAATCTTATCACAGATATAAGCAACAAATTCATCACCAACAATCCGGATATAGCAGAATCTTTGGTAAAAACGATAGGAATGATAATTAATATAGGTGTAACCACTGTTATATTCACTCTCATATTCAAGATATTGCCGGACGCAAAGATTAAAAGCAAAGATGTAATTATAGGAGCACTTGTCACTACCGTTTTATTATTGATCGGACAATGGGGAATATCCTTTTATATCGGATTTGCAAATATAGAAACCGTATATGGAGCGGCGGCGTTTATGGCTATTTTCATCACATGGATTTATTATTCAGCCATTATCATATATACAGGAGCGGAATTTACGAAAGCGTGGGCAAACGAGTTAGGCGGGAAGATTTTCCCGGACGAGTATGCCGTAGCAACCAAAGTCATTGAAATACGTGAAGAAAACAAACCTGTCAATTAACTTCAAGCACCAGTTTCAGCAGCATCTATTATCTATCTGAAACTGGTGACAGGCAAACATGCAGCTTATCGTCTGGCATTAGCCGAGAGTGTATAAATCTCGCCCTTATTCTCACTTTCTTTTATCTGGTTTCTCATACGTACCATTTTTCTCAATTTCTCAGTCTTCCGACCTGATGAGAAATGATATACAATTGCACCAATAGCTGAGCCTACTGTCAACCGAAACCATAAATTGAAATTATTAGCTTTCATAATAAATTTGTTTTAGTAAAAGGGGAGAATAGCTTTCACTCACACTATCCTCCCATTGCAGAACAACAAAACCCTAACTATTTTTTAGCCTTATCTACCATTGCATGGACTTTATCTCTTACATCATCCGCTTTTTCGGCAACATAAAAGGTTCCGTCAGCTACCTTGTCAGCCACTTTTGTTCCGGCGTCCAATACCTTGTCATTTACCGTGTCAATCAAATTAACACTGTCTCCGGTTACTTTCTGAAATGCATGATTTACTTTTTCTTTCACACACTTTCCTTTAGGTGAATGCCAGAAACGATAGACCAGTGCACCAATTACCGAACCTACTCCCAGTCCGATAAGAAAATTAGATTTTCCTCTTTCCATAATGAAGTTTAAGTTTTAAAAGTTAATAAATCAGAGTTCTTCGCTTCTAGGGTGTTTTCTAAACAAGGACAAAATCCATAATAGCAACACAGCACCCACAACCGAAGTTATAAGACTACCCAGAATACCGCCGGCAGCGATACCTAGTAAACCGAATACCCAGCCGCCTAAAAGGCCACCGATAATCCCAACAACCAGATTAATCAAAAGACCGAAGCCTCCTCCTCTCATAATCTTACCGGCCAAAAAACCGGCAACAATTCCAATGATAATGTACCAAATTACACTCATAATTAAAGAATTTAGGTTTATATATAAATTTCAAAAAAGGGTTTACTATTTTCTCCAGTTATAATAAGATTTTCATTTTATTAAAAAACGACTTTTAGTATCATTTAGTTCCAATTCAATCCTATATTTTAACACAAATTTTATATTTATCATATTTTAGCAACATAACGAGCAATATTAAGAATGATTAAAAGCTCAACTTAAACCTCCGCATTCCGCAATATGTTTTACTAAATATAAAACATTAAAAATACCGGAATATGAAAAATTGCGATAATTTATTTCTTACAGGTCAAACCGAGTATGAAAACATACATAAGATGTGTTCGGACGCATACACCAAAGGACGTATGGCAGAAAGGGCACTGGCTATCGAAGCATACAGATTACGTTGTAACAACCTGTTTGGCAACAGATGCATGACCCGCTCCTTATTCGGAACGTTGACCAAAAAAATATGTGACGGGAATTGCTGGTATCTGAATCAATACAAACTAGAATTATACAAACTGGAAACTGATAAATGAAAGGACAGGATAGACACTGTCCTTTCTGAAAGCAAATAATGAAAATACGATGTTTCCGATGTATGAAACATGTTTCAACAAAGCTCAATCAAGTGTCTTTTTCACTTCTTTTTTGGCATTATTATACCCTTCCTTTATTTCCTTTTTAGCTTTATCAGCTCCCTCTTTGACCTGCTCCTTGGTTTCTTTCCAAGCTTCCTTCACACTATCCGCTCCCACTTCCATTTTATCAGAAACTTTATCAAGTGCCCTGTCAACAGACTCCTTTGCATTCTCAATCCGATTGTTAACCTTATCCTGCGTTTTTTTATCTTTGCAAGAAGTTACAGCCAAAGATACAGCGCATATCAACGCCAGAACTGCGAACATTATTTTTCTTGTTTCCATATTCTCTCAAATTAGTTATTTCATAAAATAGAATTAAAAATTCCGGCGAAAGGTATTCCGAACATCTTCCGCCGGAAAAAACTTGAACTTGATTTAAGAATCTAAAGCATTACTTTTTATCCGACTTCTTGCTGGAAGTTGCAGATTTGCTTTCTTCAGCCTGAGTTTCCTTTTTGGAACTCTTTGCTTCCTGTTTTTTTTCAGTTTTCTTATTCATAACACAAAAAATTAAAAGTTAAAAAATAGATTATATGCAGCTATTTATTTTTTGCTGCTTTTTTCTGATTTCTGATAATCACACCACATCAGCTCCTTTTCAGGAGTTGCAGAGAGCACTTCATTGCTGCGTTCGTCAGACAACTGTTTGTCCATTTGGGCGACCTGTTTTTCAGTACGTTCCGTCCCTTCAGGTTTTCTGTCCACCAGTCCGTTTGTCTTTCTCACTTCTTCCAACGAATTGTCGATATACTGCCACTCTTCTTTCAATCGTGAGCTCTGGCCTTCATTCCATGGACCACGGAATTCTTCGCCTTTTGACAGATTAAAGTAAAGGTTGCTATATTTCGGTGAAGTTTGCAACACTGCGGGTGGGAAGTTCGGTTGAATGGTATTCAGAGCTGCCTCAAACTGCTGGAAGTGCGTAACTTCACGAGTCATCAGGAAAATAAGAGTTTCTCTTACTGACGGATCTTCAGTAAACTTCAGCAGATTTTCATAACCAATCTTGGCGCGACATTCGTTCGCCATATTGGACTGAAGGTCTACCGTTAGTTCCGCATTGGCAGATACATAACTTCCGCACCATGGATTTCCATTGCTGTCTGTCAACATCGGACTACCTGGGGCAACCACCACACACTGCGGATTTGTAAACGCTTGCTGGATAAATTCTTCTTTAGCGGACTTGCCATCCATCAGCTTGCGAATTTCCATTGTCTCCGCAGCATCTTTCATCTCACCGTTTACCGGGCCGAGAAGCATCTGTATAGTAGCTCCTACGATTTCGAGATGCGCCAGTTCTTCCGTAGCGATGTCCATCAGCATGTCATACTTATCCGGGAACGGGTTATGACAACTGAAAGCCTGTACAAAATATTGCAGGGCTGAAGTCAATTCTCCATTAGCACCGCCAAATGCCTCAAGCAATATGCGTGCGAAACGCGGATCCGGTCTGGAGACGCGGGCATTGAATTGCAAATCTTTTACATGATAAAACATAATCGATTTTTTTAAGTTAATAATTCAGGTTGATTAAGATGTACATCTATATTTATAACATGTTATTTTATATGTTCACGTACTCTTTTAACGTGAGATCGTCAGAAAAAATATGCCGGATAGCATGAATGCCGTCCGGCATACAATAAGAATCAGAATTTATAACCATAACCTAACATGATAACGACATTGTCATCCTCGGCAAACATAAATTTCGCTTCCGCATTTAAAAAGCTACGTTCCGACAAAGGTAATGTAATACCGCCTCCAAGATTAAAAGCAAACTTGGTCGAGTTACTTCTATCCACCTGAGTGGTTACACCATTGACCTCGACATCCTGCTTTCCATAAAAGTTGTTCTGCATACCGATTCCCGCAAGAGGATAAACGGAGAATCCTTGTCCATCCTTACTGAAATTGAACACATAATGGAAGTTTACATTCACATCCAGTCCCGTTGCTTTGTCTTTCGGAAAAAAGAATGTAAGGTCAGGAGCTATTCTAAGATTATTGGCTATCACATAGCGTCCCTGTGCTTGTAAACCGAATCTCTCGTAATTAGTCTGGTAACCAAGGCTTCCCATTAAAGAACCCTCACCTTTTCTCGTTTGGGCATTCACTCCGAAAGCGGTCATTGCGACCAAAATCAATAATAAAAACTTTTTCATAATCAAGGCATTTAGTTAATAATATATTTCATCTAAAACAAAACTCTCATTTCCTGTTATTCTTCAATAGTACAGATACTTACACGATTCCAGTCCGGTTCGGTAAACATATCGCCCACTCCCTGCCCTTCGGCAGTAACGCGGTCTGCTGCAATCCTGTACTTCTTAACCAGAATTGTCTTTACAGCCTCTGCACGTGCGGCAGCAATTCTGGCGTTCACTTCAACACTACCTTCCGGAGAAGCATATCCTTTTATAATAACTTTCGTTTCCGGATGTTTATTCATATAAGAAGCTACACGTTCCACATTCGGAAGTTGTGAAGCGTCAACGGATGACCTACCTTGTCTGAAAGTAATGATTGATTCCGGAATACGGGCTGTCTTGACTACTGTTTCTACCGGAACTATCTTTGTGCGACAGTCATTCAGTTCCTGTTGCAGTCCGTTGATTCTTTGATTAGCAGTATTCAACTCGTTATCTCTGGTATTCACTTGTCCGCGAAGCGCATTTATGGAAGAATTCAATTCATCAATTTCAGCTTGGTTGTAGACTCTCACTTTATTAAAGTAATGAGTTCCATTGCTCGTTGCAAAGTGATAGGTCAATCCCGCAGTGATTTCAAAAGTAGCATTGTTGGCATTGAAACGGCTTTTTGCCTGATTATAATCCCCCTGCATATCATACACGATAGCAGGCCTGATACCAATCGTCCATGCTTTGGATTCGCCCATATTGAAATTAAAGTTCATTCCGAAACGGGTAGACCATGAGTTTTCGTCACCGTCGCCACTCGCATAATAATGTAGCCACCCCACACCCGCCACTGCTTCAATTTCGAATACACGCGGAGTACCGAGATAAGTGCCGAAAAGATTCATCAGATTCACCTTACCCAATAGACTTACATCAGAAGCATCAAAAGCAGTTTTACTTTGGGTTGTATTCACATACCCCATTCCCTGGAATCCCAAGCCGAAATTAGGAGTCAACTGTTTCGAGAATCCTACTCCAAAAGCGGAACGCATACTTTTAAAGAAAGCACTATGAGTAAGCGGAGTCACTGCACCGGCATTGATTCCCACCGACCAATTATCCGTAAATTTAGTACTTTCAATAACTGTTTGGGCCTTCGCTGAAAATGCGCCCAATACACAAGCTAATAAAATAATAGACTTTTTCATAATCGAATATAATTTAATGTGACGTTTTGTTTATCATCTACACGAAAACAACATATCCTAAAAAAAATTAGTTCGTAAAATGTATTTCACATTAACATATATTTGTTTTTATGAATCGAAAGAATACACCATTTATTGAAAAACAAAATAGATATGCATATTTATTAGATAAGTCTATAAAACAAATCAAGATCAGACAAAAAAAGAGGAGAGTATTATTAATTATCAAACAACACACAGCAAATAGCAAGCACTATTAAAAAGCGACACACATCAATATATAATCATAAGAATTACAAATAGTTACACACACCTCATTCCTCATAAAAAAGCTGTTCACCCTTTAAAAAAACAATTCTTCCACTAATAGCTAAACTGTATAAATAATCAATATACAAACACGACAAAAGCATATTCAGTCACCAACATTCATAAATATGCCTTTTTCGAATCAAAACAACGATCATGTTGCTATAAGAAAATATATAAAATAGAACAATATCAAAATATACAAATCACTAAAAATAACATTTTCCAATTCACATTTGGTATACACCGATGAATGGCAATAGCTGTGTTACGACAGCCAACAATGTATCTTTATTATTTCCCACATTGACGTTTCCCTGTATATGTCCTTTTTCTTGTGACTCACAGCTGCCTAAGGAAACAAGAATAGAGAACGTAACCAATTCGCGTGTTTGAATTTATATATTATACTCTTATTTATCAGTTCATCAATTCCCGCTTACTCCTCTTCTTCCACTAACCAACGGCTCAAGTTACGTTCTTCTTTACTAAACTCCGCACCTATTTTCACCATACGGCAACCATAGGCGGTATAAGGTATGAGATAGCCGCGATTATCAATCTGTGCCAATGCTTCTTCCGCGGTACCATTCAGTTTGAATTCGAAGACGTAAACAGCATTAGCCGTTTTCACCACAGCGTCGGCACGTCCAAGAGCACTTTGCACTTCGGCGTCAACAAACTGCCCCAATAATTTGAAAACGAGATAGAATACCACTTGGTAATGGCGCTCCATTTTATCATTCAACTCGTAGGGGAAATCGGCAAAGAAAGCACGAAGACGGGTGAGAAAAGCCTCGACATCTCCTGCCCTAAGTTCTTTTACAAATTGCCCGATATAGAAGGGAGCTCTCGATTCGTCCAACGAAGTATAAAACGGAGTGATAAAATTAAGGAATCCATATTTCACTTCATCATTAGGGTAACCCAATTTGTAGAGACGTAATTCTGTGTCATATCCTTTGATAGTCAGATAACCGCTTTGATAAATCATCGGCACGGGGTTGTTCACATCGGCACGGTCGTCGGTAAGAGAGGCGGCAATCACTTCCAATCCGTCCAATTCACGCAAGTCATAATGCGTTTTCTTCAGCATTTCAGCCAGAAAGGTGGGGGTACCACTGGCAAACCAGTAGTTCTCAAACATTCCGCTTCGAAGCACGTTCAAGATACTGAACGGATTGTACATGCCTTCCTTACGGAAATAGTTGAAATGGTATCCGTCATACATACGGGTGAGATACACCATGCAGTCTTCTCTCGTCAAACTGTTCCTTTCTGCCAACCATTCCAGTTCCGGGACGAAATTGGCTTCAATTTCCAGGCGGGTCATGCCACAAAGAGCATTGTATTGTGGATCGAAACTTATATCTATCAGTTGGTTGAGAGTACTGAATATACCCATCTGAGCAAATTTGGTAACTCCGGTGATAAAGACGAAACGCAACCATGGGTCAGCATCTTTCAGTACAGTATAGAAAGCAGTAAGCATTTCACGGAATTTGCCTTGCAATTCCGGGTTGTGCATAGAACGAAGCAATGGTTTAATTATCCTGCTTCGTGAAGTTTCAGACAGATGGGAAGTATGCATTCAAAGTCTATTTGTTAGATTTAATCGCCTGGTCATAATGTCAACTATTATCACCACAAATGATAAAGTTCCTACCCTTAAGAAAAAGGTAATACAAAAAAGGCAACAACTTACTACTTAAACATTGATAGAGTTATTAATAAATACTGTGACCGTTTATTATAAACGTCCCCTCCGTTTATTATAAACTTTAAAATCCGGATTTGCGAATTTAGCATCAATAATATGCAACAAAAAAGGTTGCAAACTCTGTAAAGTTTGCAACCTTTGGGGTATATCTGCCGTTCTATCCTTTAGTATAAGCTAAGGGAATGAGCTAAGTTCGTTGTAATATTATACTATTTTCTATCCATTTCATATTCATATTTCGTCTATTTTTTCATTCATTATTCATTGGTTTCATCCTTTTCCAGACTACAAATATACGAAATAAAAAAGCGTTTGTCAAGTCCCGGATAAGTTTTAATTTTATTATTTCAAGGCCCGTCTCAATCTGTTTAATCCTTCTATCAACTGCTGTCGCGGACAAGCGATGTTGATGCGGATAAATCCTTCACCAGCCTCCCCGTACAAGCCGCCCTCGTTCACCCAAAGTTTTTCTTTCTCCAACAAGGTTTTCACTATCTTATCCGATGACTGATTCAGTACTGAACAGTCCACCCAAACCAGATAAGTGCCTTCCAACATCGACACTGGAAATTTAGGAAGACATTCTGCGAAGTATGCCCTCAAATAATTGTAATTGGCGAACAAGTATTGTTTCAGCTCTTCCAACCATTCCTCACTGTCGTTATAGGCTGCCATTAACGCTTCCACCCCGAATGGGTTCACATCACAAACCTCATTGACATTGATTGCTTTATCTATTTTTATCCGTATATCCGTATCAGCGGAAATGATATTGGCAATCTGAAGCCCTGCCAGGTTAAAGGCTTTACTGGGCGAGGTGCAAGTGACGGAATGCATCAAGAATTCTTGTGAGATAGAAGCAAAGGGGATATAGGTGTGTCCCGGAAAGACAAGTTCGCAGTGGATTTCATCTGCTATTACCCACACATTATTTCGGATACAGATGTCACCGATACGGGTAAGTTCCTGTTTTGTCCATACCCTTCCGGCAGGATTATGCGGATTGCATAACAATAGAACCTTTACGCTTGGGTCGGCAGCTTTTTGTTCCAAATCCGCAAAATCTATCTGATAGGTTCCATTTCTATAAATCAGCGGATTGGCAATCATTCCGCATCCGTTATTGCGGATAGAGGAGAAAAAGCAGTTATATACGGGGGTCTGCACCATTACTTTATCTCCGGGGATTGTCAGTGCCTTAATGACAGCAGACAATGCCGGTACTACTCCCGTGGTATAAATAATCCATTCTTTTTCTATCTGCCAGTCATGTCGCCTTGCAAACCAGTTTGTCACCGCCGCGTAGTATGCATCCGGTACACGGACATATCCGAAGATACCATGCTCCGCCCGTTTCCTCAACGCTTCCACAACAGGGGGAGCCGTACGGAAATCCATATCGGCTACCCACATCGGCAATATATCTGCATCTCCGGCAGAATCCCATTTATAGGAGTTCGTACCTCGGCGTGGAATTATTTCATCGAAGTTGTACTTCATATTTCAATCAAAACAAGTCAGTTCGTCCCAAAGTTTCAATTCACAATTTCCTGGTACTTTGAGATTCTCGTCCAGGATGATTGTCCCGAAACTTTCGGCAATAATGCTTCCCGTACGGGGATTCTTCACGCTGTGAACCGGACTCTTAATCGTTGCTTTCACACTACTGTGTTCAAAAGCGAGATCAGCGTCATCGGCCATTGTACAATTTTCCATGACCAGGTCATGCGCATAGCAAAGTGGCTGTGTGCCCGAAATCCTGCAATTCACCAGACGCAAGTTTTTAGAATGCCAGCCTAGATATTCTCCATTCAGTTCGGAATCATAGACAGTTACATTCTCCGTATTCCAGAATGCATCTTTGGAGTTGATAACCGCATTACGGATTTCCACGTTCTTACAGTACTGGAATGAATAGTTTCCGTTTTGAGCGTAGTGCTGGATATTGATATTATCGCTATGTATAAAAAGATAATCCGCCTTGTCTATCTGCACGTTCTTCAAGTCTATATTACGACAAAACCAAAATGTTTCCAAAGCGTTGGGCAACTGTACATTTTCGAGTTTTATCCCGTCCATTTCGCGAAACATCTTCGGGGCTTCTACCAAGGTATCTGCCATTTGCAGACTTTGGGAATACCACAGCGCGGCACGGGCGCCTTCTGTAAAGAGACAGTTCTTCACTATAAATCCATTGGTATGCCAAAAGGGATATTTTCCTTCAAAGCGACAGTTGATTGCTATGATGTTACTACATTCTTTCAGTGCGGATTCACCAGCGTGAATCGTCACATCTTCCAGTTGAAGGTCGTGGGTTGCGAACAGAGGACGTTCGCCTCCGTATTCTTGATTTCTTATTTGTTCCATTAGTTTATTTTTTAGTCTGTTATTTCAAAAGTCACATTTACATTTCCTGTTATCACAAGAAAACTACTTATTTCTTCAGATACTCCTTGAAGAAAGATTCCAGTTTGCTGAATGGTATAAGGCTTACACGGTCGTAAAGGTCTACGTGTCCTGCACCGGGCACTATATACAGTTCTTTAGGCTCGGCAGCCAGTCGATAGGCATCCTCACTGAATTCACGCGAATGGGCATTTTCTCCGGTAATGAAAAGCATGGGACGGGGCGAAATCGTTTCAATATCTGCGAAAGGATAGAAATTCATAAATTTCACGTTACTTGAAAGGGTTGGATGAGTTGTTGTCAAAGGAGTTGCTCCTTCTGGTGTGAATTCTCCTCTTTGTGTACGGTAGAATTCATAAAATTCACGTTCTATCGGGCCGGATTTTTCTGTCAGTTCGTGCACTGTACCACCTGTATATTTTGTTTCTCCACCTAGGAATTCAACATAACGCTGCTCTGCCGCTTCCGCCATAATTTGTTTTCTCTGCTCCAGAGTCAATGAGTGCTTCAATCCGTTACGGCTGGCAGTACCCATATTATACATGCTGATTGTTGCAATGGCTTTGAGACGAGGGTCTATTTTTGCCGCACTGATAGCGAAACTTCCACTGCCGCAAATACCGATTACACCAATTAGATTCCGGTCGACAAACGGACGTGTACCGAGAAAATCTACCGCAGCGCTAAAGTCTTCCGCATAAACTTCCGGCAGAACGGCATTACGCGGCTCACCTTCGCTCCCACCCCAAAAAGAAAGGTCTATGGAGAGTGTGACAAAACCCCGCTCCGCCATTTTAGTTGCGTAAAGGTTCGCACTCTGTTCCTTGACTGCTCCCATAGGGTGTCCGACAATGATTGCAGGGTATCTGTCTCCTTCTTTCATGTTCTTAGGCAGAAACAGATTTCCGGCTACCTTCATTTTATACTGGTTGGAAAAAGAAACTTTCTCCACACTTACCAAATCACTTTTATAAAAGTTATCTGCATCTGTCTGTGCAGAAGAAAAATTAGTTCCGAGCATCATAATAAATACAGCTGTTAATAATAAAATCCGTTTCATATCTCTTGCGTTTTAATAATTAAATAATTGATTATCTATTTTCTACGTTGCAAAAATAGGGTGAAATAAAGAGACTGTTTGTAGATGAATTACTGACATTATTACCCGAATTACAGATTCTGTTTTTATCAATCTGCTATAATATCTATTCTAACCTATTTAAGGAATGAAGTAAGTATCAAAACCAGAGAAGCCAAAGTCAAACTTCCTGCTTTTGCGAACGCCAAGTTTATTAGGAGAAGTAACTAAAGAATCATTAAACAAAATAAGAAAAGTCGAAACTAAAAACCAATATATATTATCTACTATTTTTAGGTTTATCATCAGTCACATTTTCCAAGGTCGGTAATATAGGTAAAATAATCCGTAATCTATATACAAACCGAATCTAAAATCAGCAGTATCTTTGCAGTGTGATAAAAGCAATAGGTATAAACGTAAAAAAACAAATTGATATGTATTTAGAAAATATTTACTCTCCGGCAGACGTAAAGAAGTTATCGTTTCAAGAACTCAACGATTTAAGTAATGAAATCCGTGCATCACTCCTGCAAAAGTTGAGTGAACACGGCGGGCATTTCGGACCTAATTTTGGAATGGTGGAAGCGACTATCGCTTTACATTATGTATTCAATTCACCGGAAGATAAGATTGTTTTTGATGTATCGCATCAGAGTTATGTGCATAAGATGCTGACCGGACGGAAAGATGCTTTCCTCTATCCGGCAGAGTATGACAACGTATCCGGTTATTCCGAGCCACATGAAAGTAAGCATGATTTTTTTGTTATCGGTCACACTTCCACTTCCGTCAGCCTGGCTAGCGGATTGGCGAAAGGACGCGACCTGACCGGCGGTAATGAGAATATCATAGCCGTGATAGGCGACGGATCTTTAAGTGGCGGCGAAGCATTCGAAGGATTGGACTATGTGGCGGAGCTTGGTACAAACATGATTATTATTGTCAACGACAATCAAATGTCTATTGCCGAGAATCACGGTGGTCTTTACAAGAACCTGAAAGATTTGCGTGACAGCAACGGTCAGTGCGAATGTAATTTCTTCAAGGCTATGGGATTGGATTATATGTACGTGAACGACGGCAATAATGTGGAAGCATTGGTTGAGGCTTTCTCTAAAGTGAAAGATATTCAGCATCCGATAGTAGTACATATTAATACCCTGAAAGGCAAAGGGTATGAACGCGCAGAACTGGACAAAGAGACTTACCATTGGCGTACTCCGTTCAATATAGAAACCGGAGAATCCAAGTTTGGCGAAACTGCGGAAGATTATAGCGAAGTAACCGCTCAATATCTGCTGAAAAAAATGAAAGAAGACAAGCGGGTGGTAACAATTACTTCGGGTACTCCTGCCGTTCTCGGGTTTACTCCCGACCGTCGTCAGGAAGCCGGCAAGCAGTTTGTTGATGTCGGTATTGCCGAAGAACATGCAGTGGCACTTGCTTCCGGTATTGCCGCTAATGGGGGAAAGCCTGTTTATGGGGTATATAGCACATTTATCCAACGATCTTACGACCAGCTATCGCAAGACCTCTGCATCAATAATAATCCGGCAGTCCTCTTGGTATTTTGGGGAACATTATCCGGTATGAATGATGTAACTCATCTCTGTTTCTTCGATATTCCGCTTATCAGTAATATTCCGAATATGGTCTATTTAGCGCCAACCTGTAAAGAGGAATATCTTGCCATGCTGGAATGGGGTATCCGTCAGAATGAACACCCGGTGGCTATCCGTGTGCCCGCAACAGATGTGATTAGCTGTGGCGAGTCTGTGGAATCCGATTACAGCGTTCTCAATCGTTATAAAGTCGCTCATCGCGGTTCGAAAGTAGCTATCCTTGCGTTAGGTTCGTTCTTCGGATTAGGACAGTCGGTGCTGTCATTGCTGAAAGAAAAGGCAGGTATTGATGCAACGCTTATCAATCCCCGATATATCACCGGCATTGACAATGAGCTAATGGAAGAGCTGAAAGCCGACCACCAACTAGTGATTACATTGGAAGACGGTGTGTTGGACGGTGGTTTCGGTGAAAAGATTGCCCGTTATTACGGTACCAGTGATATGAAAGTCCTTAATTATGGAGCGAAGAAAGAATTCGTAGACCGGTACGACATACAAGAGTTACTTCGTGCCAATCATCTGACAGATGAACTGATTGTAGAAGATATAAGAAAGATTATCGGTTAAAGAAGTCCTAACCAGTTCATTATATATTCATGTAGGTTGATGCACTTCCGTAACGGGGGATATGCATCAACCTACTTCTATTTACTATCTATTCTGACTGTCTATCTCTTTAAGCAATTCGTCAACAGCCGTTTTCAGTTGCATATCTTCCCCTTTCACTACCGTTTCAGGGCTATTGGCAACCTTAATATCAGGCTCTAACTGGCTATTTTCCAGATAACTTCCATCCGGCAGACGATAACCGATAATAGGAATACCGAATACCAGTGAAGGGTCTTGCAATGTTTCCCAAGATACGCTTGTCATTGTTCCCGGCACAGGCATACCGACCAGTTTGCCTATCTTCTGGTGTTTGTACACCCAAGGCGTACCGTGCGCATTGGAATAGTTAGCTTCACACTGCAACATGATAGAAGGTTTATTCCAGCGACGGCTCGGCATATCACAGGCTTCGCGTCCGCGTACTACCTGCGTAAAGTATTTCTGACCGCTGAAAAGTATCTCGATATCTTCGTGCAGACGACCGCCGCCATTGAAACGGGTATCAATCACAATTCCGTCACAGTTGTTATATTTACCCAAAATATCCGAGTAAACAGTACGGAAACTTCCGTCGCCCATGGACTGGATATGTACATACCCCAACCGGCCGTTCGACCATTTCTCAACATCGGCAGCACGTTGTTTTACCCAACGTTTATATAACAAACCGTTGAGTCTTCCGCTAGTGATAGGCATTACCACTTCTTCCCAACGCTCCTTATTCTGCGGATTATACAACGAAACCAGGGTTTTCTTTCCGGCTTTATTATTCAGTAAAGCAGTAATATCCTTATCCGGAGCCAGTTCCTCACCGTTAATCTTTTCAATAATGCAGCCTGCTTTTACTTTTGTACGGGAATGGTCGAACGGGCCTTTCTCGATTACCTCAGCGATTTTCATTCCTTTTTCCTGGTAATTCCAATCGAACAACAAGCCCAGATTAGAAGTTACATCTCCCCCGCCTCTCGGAGAATAACGTCCTCCTGTATGCGAAACATTCAGTTCGCCCAACCATTCGCTCAATAATTCCGCAAAGTCGTAGTTGTTGTCAATATGAGGCAGGAACTTGCGGTAAGCAGCCGTCATAGCATCCCAATCGACCCCATGCATAGTAAGATTGTAGAAGCGTTTTTGATGTTGCTTGTACACATGGTCGAACATTGCTTCACGCTCGGCAGCCAAGTCCATTTTCATTTCAGCCTGATAACTGATTGATTTCAATGCATCCGACTTCGCATCCATTTTCTGCATCATCCGGCTTCCCAACAAGAAAATGTCCCCTTTCTTATCCAACATCAATGATGCCCAACCGGTATTGAGTTTGTGCAAACGTTTTGTGTCTTTTTCACGAAGATTCATTTTCCAAAGGTCATAGCCGCCTTCGAAAGCTGAGAAGTAATAAAGATTCTCTCCGTCTTTTGAGAGTATGGCACTGCCTAAATCGGAAGAGTTGGGAGTCAGACGGACGATACGGTCTTCAATGCCGTTAAGCTCTACTACTATATCTTTCTTGTCTGCTTTATCTTCGGATGACTTGTCCTCATCAGCTTCATCCTTTTTGGACTTATTTACATCTTTCTTCTTGTCACCGTCTTTCGCTTTCTTCTGTTCCTTTTCTAATTCTTTAAGCAGTTCGAAGTCTTCCTTACTTAAGCGATAGCGGTCATAAGCATCCTGATTCAAGAATACCAGCATCACATCCTGTTGTGAACCCCAAGAAGCATGCGCACGCATACCGTAACGTTCAGTTTGGAAAAGAATAGCGTTTCCGTCCAGTACCCAACGCGGAGAACCGCTAATATATCCGCTGTTAGTCAAGTTGGTAATAGTACCGCCTTGTGCGCTGACAATACCTATATCCGAATAAGGATCATGGCGATTGCCAATAAATTCAAGAGTAAACCATTTGCCGTCCGGCGACCATTCATAGTCGAATCCGCCTCCGGTATTATACCATGTAGAACCGTCCGTCACTTGACGAACTTTCTTCGTCTTTAAGTCAAGTACCATTAAGCGGTTACGGTCTTCGATAAAAGCCAGCTCCTTACCGTCCGGAGAATATTGCGGATAAGCACGTTCCACTGTTTTTGAAGGAAGCAAGACTTCTTCCTCGATAAGAGTTGCATTAGGGAAATTGGCTTCTTCCTTACGGGCTATTTTGGCGGTGTAAAGTTGCCAGTTACCCGTCCTTTCACTGGCATAGACCAGCGTCCGGTTATCCGGGGCAAAGGACACAGCGGCTTCTTTTCCCGGAGTATTCGTGATTTGCTTTGTTGTAGTGTAATCCGTCGAAGTGACAAAGACATCACCACGCACAATGAAAGCAACCTGTTTGCCGTCCGGAGATACGGAAGCGGAAGTAGCGCCCTGAGAAAATTTGAGGGAAGCAATCTCCTTTTCATCATCCCGGACAAGTTCGACGTTTACTTTCTTCGGACGGGCATTGGCTTCCTGTGTATAAAGCTCTCCGTCATAGGTATAACACAATGTACCTTTATCACTGATTGACAAGAAACGTACCGGATGCGTACGGAATGTAGTTATCGTTTTTACCTCTTGAGGCACATTCGACGTTTGCGAAGTATTCAGTGAAAAGTTATAAACATTGAATGAGCCGCCGTTGCGCTCGCTAAGAAAATAGACAGAATTGCCGTCGGGCGCATACACCGGATTGCGGTCTTCCCCTTCCCGGTTCGTTAGATTGGTATGTTTTCCCGATTGTGTGTTATACAGCCAAATATCTCTGGTTATAGAAGAAGTATGGTGTTTTCTCCATTCATCTTCGAAGCCTTTACGGTCTTGATAAAGAAAGTTTTTCCCCGATTTATCAAAGCAAACCCATTCGGCAGGAGTAGCGAGTACTTGCTCGGTACGTCCTCCGCCAGCAGGTACTTTATACAATTCCGTCATTGCTCCGGTAGGAAACAAAGCGCTACCTGCGGGGTCTTGAATAGATGCGGAGAAAAGTACAAACTTTCCGTCCGGAGTAAAAGCCGAAGGAATCTCCGAAGCGGAATGATAAGTCAGCCTTTGGGCGGTTCCGCCGTCAGCAGGCATGATAAAGAGGTCGAAATTCCCATTCCGGTCGCTGGCAAATGCAATTTGTTTTCCGTCGGGCGACCAAACGGGGTTAGCTTCATAAGATGCTTGTGTTGTCAACTGAACGGCTGTCCCACCCTGTGCGGGGACTTTGTAAATATCGCCTTTATAACAAAAGACAATCTCCGTTCCATTCGGTGAAATACGTGCGTCACGCATCCACAAAGGAGTAATGGCATAGCTGGACAATGCGGTCAATGCCAGTGCTAAAGAAGTTATTAGTTTCTTCATATCAAATTATTATATATATTTTATTTCAACAAATCAGTTTGAATTAGTTTTCCCGTGTAATTATAGAATACCCTGTCACCAAAGTCTTTGTAGAAGAAAGCATATTTATCTACTCCTGTACAATGGCAGACACCAATCTGACGCGGCAGATATTCTTTCAGATAATCTGCAATGATCTGATATTTCCGTTCTTCTGCGTTATGAATATGAAAACCGCCTAACAGTAAGTTACAAGGAGATTCGGGAAATGCCGCACGGACTGTTCGCAGGATATTTGTAATTCCTCGATGAGAACAGGCGCTCAATACAGAAAAACCGTCCGGCTCTACCAACACTACCGCCAATTCATCCTGAAAAGTATCCGGTATATGGCAACCATCTTCTTTCTGAACCCGAAAGCGTTCGAAATGGGTATCCTCACGGTCGATAATATCAATAGAGGGAAAGAGAAATACGCCGGGAAGCAGTTCGGTCTGTTCTTCGATAAAACGGAAACGGGAAAGGTCGAAAGTCTGCGTATGCTTCATTCCATTTTCGCGTTCATCCTTAAATTTTGGAGAGAAGGCTTCGCGTTTGCAGACAACTGTTGCTTGTTTGTTTAGCTCCAAGAAATGACGCAGACCTCCCGTGTGGTCACTGTGCCCGTGGGATAATATCAGATAATCGACTTTCTGCAAGTCAATATGCAGCAGGCGGGCATTACGGATAAACAAATCGGACGCTCCTGTATCGAAGAGCAATCTATGTTCCGATGTCTCAATATATAGAGAAAGACCGTGCTCTGCCTGCAATTTACATCCATAAACACAATTCTCTACAAGAGTCGTTATTGTATAGCCCATAATGCTTAGTTATTAAACGAATCATACAAAATAAAAAGTTCTGCCACAAAATTATAATAATTCTGTGGCAGAACAAGCAATCCAGTCAATTAAAATTCTTGACTTTTCAATCTATTCGATTGAAATATCATTTTTATGCTTCAAAAGGTCACATAAGATAGCGTCACTATCCGGTCGTCATAGCGTCACTATCTTGTTGTTATAGCGTCACTATCCTGCAAGCATAGCGTCACTATAATAAGCCGGTGACAGTTATACCATTTTTCCCATGTTGTAGGCTTCCTGCATGTATGGAGTATCTTTAATCTCCCCTACCTTCCAGGCGCCGATTCCATAGACCGTTCCTTTTTCCTGTGGCCCTTCCAGACAATCGAGGAAGCCACGGAAACCGTCTATTGTACGTTCCATCATTGCCTTATTATCCTCTGCCGCCGCAATAATGAAATAAAACTCCTTGTTCGTTATCTCCGTATAACGTGCGCAGCAACGGTCAATCATAATCTTCATCTGACCGCACATTGTATAGAAATACACGGGAGTCGCCATTACAATCACATCGGCAGCAATCATCTTCTCCACGATTTCCGCCGCATCATCCTTCTGCGGACAAGGCTTTCCGTACATACTGCAAACACTGCATCCCGTACAAGGATGAACCGTTTTGTCTTTCAATACAATCTTTTCCACTTCATTGCCCGCTTCGAGAGCACCTTTCATAAATTCATCACAAAGCAAATCCGAATTGCCGCCTTTCCGCGGACTGGACGAAATTATCAGAACTTTTTTAGCCATAACTTTACTTTATTAGTTTTATCTTTTAGAATGATTCAGTCTTTTCACTCTGCAAAAATAGGCAATTTATAACATAGCGAATGTATATAAATTACAGAGAGATGTACCTTAATTACAGATTACCAGACATTCCTGTGAATCCTATCCCCTACCCGGATTTCTTTCTGCTTACAAATATGTGCATTCTCCGCTGCATAGCCGATAGCGAGGAAACAGGTGAACTCATATCCGTCAGGAGCATTGACGAGATGTTTCACATACTCCGGTTCGTTGCCAATAGGAATACGGAATGCACACGCCAGTCCTTCCGCCGTTGCTGCTAACAGGATATTCTCAACGGCTGCCCATGCAGAAGCGAAATAGTTAAGTGAACTTTGGTCGGCAGGTTGGCACAGAGGAAAATCCTTTTGCCGAAAAAATGGAAGTACGAGACAATTACTTTGCATAAGCATACGTTGTTGTTTGGGCAACGCATCGACAAACATGGCGTGTTCATCCTTATCCATCAGGTCGGCAGCAGCATCAAGCCCTGTCTGCTGAATGTTCTTGGTGTTTTCCGCCACAGGCGATATGAGTCGGGCAATGTTTTCCTGCCCTCTCACGACAATAAACTCAAACTGCCGCAAATGGTCATTAGTCGGAGCTTTGAATGCGGCCGACAATACTTTTTCCAACACTTCATCCGTCACCTTCTTATCGGAAAAGTCGCGAATAGTTCTTCTATTCTCTAGAACTTGATAGAAATCCATAACAATACATTTTTAAGAGTTATACTTATTGTTTTCGGCAGCAAAGTTACCCGGCTTTCTTGTCATATATTTGTGGTATCATCTTAGAGATTTGTCGTATATTTGCATACAAGTCATTTTAAGCATTACTTTTATGGAAGATACCGCCATTCCTTATGAATTGCCCGAAGTGGAGAATCACTCTTTTTTCTTTATAGACCAACGAGTGACAACAAGTATCGAAGCCAAACTGCATCGGCATGATGCATGGGAGTTGTATTATGTTGTCCATGGATATGGCAAACGAATGGCAGGCGACACATTGCAACCTTTCGCAGCAGGCGACGTGGCGTTAATACCACCGTCCATGCTACACCACTGGGAATATTCACCGGATTCGGCAGACGATGACGGGTATGTCCGTTATTTAATGGTAGCTTTCAGTCATTCGCTTGTAGAACGGTGTATGGCAGTATTTCCCGAACTGCGTAATCGTCTGACGGGCATTACATTCCCGACGAACGCACTGAAATTCGGTACTGGAAGTTCACAAACCATTCGTCGGATATTGTCACAAATGAACGATATGGACGAGTTGGGACGCCTATGCGAAATGTTTCGTCTGCTACCTGCCATATTTACTTCATCCGACCATACCTTTGCCGGAAAGCCCATGAATATTGAACGTGACGTGAGACGTATGCAGCAAATCTGTGTTTATGTAATGACTCACTATATCCATACCATATCTTTGGATGATATTGCCGCAGAAGTAGGCATGAACCGCTCTGCTTTCTGTTCCTACTTCAAACGTTGCAAAGGAATGACCTTCTCGCAGTATGTAACCCAATATCGCTTAAATACAGCCTGCGAACTTCTTAAACATTCACAAAAGCAAGTATCCGAAATTTGTTTTACGGTCGGTTTTAATGATTTGCCCCATTTCGTCCGAGTTTTCAAAAATACCTTGGGAATGTCTCCGTCCAAATACAGAAGACGATTTCAATAGTCATCTCTTTCTCCAAAGACAATTTTATATCCTAACCATTTAATGCCATTTCTCCCTTTTTATTCGTTTATTACAGAGATTTTCCGTAATTCTGGAATGAATTTCTTATCTCCTTATTATAAAGGCTTTGGGTGAAGTACCCGATTTTAAGGTAATGAGTTGGCAACCGTGCTTATTGCTGCGCTCTGCTGCATATTACTTTAGTAACCCGTTTTATTTACAAAAATACTAAAAACAAATCAAACTGCCGAATATAATTCGCTATATTTGCACGATATAATTGCATCTAAAGAATGAAACTGAATAGAATAAAGGCTGTTTTATCCGAAAAAGGTATCTCTCAGACATGGTTAGCGAAGCGTCTTGATAAGAGTTTCAGTATGGTTAATGCCTATGCTTGCAATAGGATTCAGCCTAATTTGGATACTTTACAACAGATTGCAGAGATATTGCAGGTAGATTTAAAGGATTTGATAACCGATAAAAAAGAAAGGTTGTAATAGAATTTATTAGTCTGGAAGTTTTAGATATATTCGCAATCTATTGTAGTTGTGTCGATAAACTTCCGATAATATACAATATTAAGAATATGACTCCTGAAGAAAAAGCAAGAATAAAGATAGACCAATGGTTTGCTGATGCAGGTTGGGAAGTAGTCAACAGGGATGATTATGAACCTACTTGTACGGCAGTCGCTATAAGAGAAGGTTTATTGAAAGGGAATCTTGAAGCTGATTATTTCCTTTTCATTAACGGGAAAGCAGTAGGAATACTTGAAGCTAAGCGAGAAGAAACCGATGCTTTCGCTTCAGAAGTATGCGAGCAAGCAGCCCTATATGCAAGAAGTGTCCCAAAAGTCTATCAGGCATATCAAAAGCCTTTGCCTTTTATCTTTACATCGAATGGCAAAGATTTATATTTCTGCGATTTCCGCGAGCAAGATTCATATTTCAGGCAGATAATGGCAATTCCTACGCCACATGAGTTGGTTAAGAAACTGGGAATTGAAGATACGTTTGCCGGACTCCCTACATTGAAAAGGAAAGGGCTTCGTGATTGCCAATATGAGGCGGTAACTGAACTTGAAAAGAGTTTCCGTAGCGGGCAAAATCGGGCGTTGATGGTGCTTGCCACCGGAGCAGGCAAAACATTTACGGCTTGTATGGCAGCTTACAGGATGCTTTCTTATACTCCGATGCGTAGGGTCTTGTTTCTTGTTGACCGAAATAATCTTGGGAAACAGGCGGAGGGTGAATTTGGAACTTTTCGCTTGACGGAGAACGGAGATGCTTTCAATGCCATCTTTACGGTCAATCGCCTTCGCTCTTCTTCCATCCCTGCTGATAGTAACGTGGTTATTTCGACAATACAACGCCTGTTCTCCTTTTTGAAAGGAGAAGATATTGGGGATAATGAGGATGATGACGAGAACGAACTTATAGAAGAAATATCCTTGCCACCCAATCCCAACTTACCACATGACTACTTTGATATGATTATCATAGACGAGTGCCACCGCTCCATTTATGGAAACTGGCGCAAGGTGTTGGAGTATTTCGATACGGCAAGATTGGTAGGTCTGACCGCAACACCTATTCCCGAAACAATGGCATTCTTCAACAATAACTGCATTGTCAACTATACATTGGAAAAGAGTATTGTGGATGGCGTGAATGTGGATTGCCGGGTATATAGAATAAAAACGCAAGTCACAGAAACGGGTGGGGCTATCTTGGAGGGTGAAAAACTTAAAGAAGAAACAAGATATACAGGTGAGGTCAAGACTGTAAATAGTAAGGAAACCAAAACCTACACTCCTAAAGAACTGAATCGGAGTGTCATTAATCCGGCACAGATAAAGTTAATCCTTTCCACCTATCGGAATGTAGTCTATACAGAATTGTTTAATGACCCGCAGCGTGAGCCGAATATGGACTATTTGCCCAAAACCTTGATATTCGCCCTCAATGATGCTCACGCTACCAATATCGTACAGATAGCTAAAGAGGTGTTTGGGCGGACTGATGACCGCTTTGCTCAGAAAATCACCTATTCGGCAGGTGACAGCAACGAACTGATACGTCAATTCCGTAACGACCCTGACTTCCGTATGGCCGTGACCTGCACGTTGGTTGCCACAGGAACAGATGTGAAACCGCTGGAAGTGGTCATGTTCATGCGTGATGTGGAGTCATTGCCGTTGTATATTCAGATGAAAGGACGCGGAGTGCGTACCATTGGTGATGAACAACTTCGCAATGTCACCCCGAACGCGTTCAGTAAAGATTGTTTTTATTTGGTGGATGCGGTAGGCGTGACGGAACATGCGCAAACGGTGGCACCTATAGATGATGGTCCAACAACAAAGACGATTACGCTAAAGGAGCTGTTAGAACGTATTAGTCATAGCTATATTCCTGACGGGTATCTCAAACGGCTTGCGGCAACGCTTGCCCGGATATACTACAAGGCGGATGATTCGCAACGGAAAGAGTTTGCCCGTCTGTCTCATGATGACATGAAGGAACTTTCCGCCAGAATATACGATGCGCTGGAAAAAGGCATTCTTCCCCCGTTTGTCAGCACAGATAATCCTAATAATGAACGTAAGGGGTTGGTCGCTCCGCTTGCCAACCATGCGGATGCACGGCGATATCTGCTTATTCTTGCCGCAGGATTCGTCAATACATTGATGCCGGGTGAAGATACGCTTATCTCCAAAGGGTTTTCAATTGAGGAAGCAAAAAGTACGACAGAAGCTTTCGAGGAATTTTGCAAAGAACACAGCGATGAAATAGAAGCACTACGCATTATATATAATAATGAAGGAACGCCCATCACCTATCCTATGTTAAAGGATTTGGAAAACAAACTGAAAATGACAAACAACCATTTCACTTCCAAACAACTTTGGAATTCATACGCCATAGTCAATCCTAAAGCGGTAAGGCGTTCCACTACCAAAGAAGAGAGCGATGCTTTGACAAATATTATACAGCTGGTTCGCTTTGCTTTCCACCAAATCGAACGATTGGATAGCATAGTCACCACTTCCAAACAGTTTTTCAATCTTTGGTTAGGACAAAACCAGCGTGAAATAACCGACAAACAGCGAGAGGTTATCAGTCGCATTGTGGATTATATTGCTTCTAACGGAGCTTGTACAGTCAGAGATATTCGTGAGGACGACGCAACCCAAGCGGCTCAAATGATTCGGGCGTTTGGGGATATGCGGAAAGCGGACGAGGCATTGAACTCATTATATAATTTTGTAATATTAAAAAAGACAGCATAGAATTATGACATCACAATATTTAAGTAAACTATCTAGGGAAGAAAGAAATAGCCTTATAAAAGAATTATGGACTATTCAGAAAGGAAAATGCTTTATTTCTGGTAAAGATATTGATTTGGATTTGCATAAAGAACAATTGGATATTGACCACATTATTCCCTTGCAGAACAATGGAAGAGATTCAAAAGAAAATTTCGCATTGACCTTTTCCTCTGCAAATCGTTCTAAGCAAGCCGCCGATTTAAATCTAGCAAGGGTAATTTGTCATTATTATGATATTGTTAATCTCTTGCAGCGTACAGAGAATAGGAATCCTAATTTATCAGATATTCTTAGCGATGTTGATGGTTCTAAATATGAATTGTCTTTAAAAAGAAATGATAATTTTATTCATTTTACATTCTCTGAGATAGGGAATGTTGATATTCAAATGTTACCCATATATAAGGATAAGTTAAGTGGCTTAGATTATTTTTTTACATTACTTCCTATAGAATATGTTTATCATGATGATTTTATAAATCCAAGAACAATAGGGGCAAACATATCTAAATTACTTGCTGAATTCTACCAAGGTAATCCTCAATTACATGTATCATTAGGTTGGGTAAATATTGATGATAATGGTCATTCTCAAATTAAAATATTTGATGGACAGCATAAGGCAGCTGCACAGGTGTTGTTAGGTGTAAGGCAAATCCCTGTTCGTGTATTTATAAATCCAGATAAAGATAAATTGATAGAAACAAATTTCAGAGCCGGCACTACATTAAAACAAGTAGCATTCGATAAATCTATTCAAAGACACTTGGGTAATGCTTTATATCGAGACAGAGTTGAACATTTTCAGAATAAAACAGAACGTAAAGAAGATGATTTCTCATTTTCAGAAAATGATTTGATTAATTTTTATAAAGGTGAATCTCGTGAAATGAAGAGATACATTCTAGATTCTATTAAAGATTCAATTACACATAATCCTGATAATAAGCTTAAAGAGTTTATTGACATGGGTGGTCGTGCTAAAGAAAAACCGCTATCATATTCAACAGTAGAAAAAACATTCTATTCTTTTTTTATTTATAATCAAGCCTTAGGAACAAGAATTGATGCTAAGCTAGAAGAAGGCTTAAATCCTAGAGAATTGGAAAAATCTCAAATTGTTAAACTCATGAATATAATAGCCGACCGTATTTTAATAGGAAAATATGATTTTGACATAGGAACGTATAGAATAGAGAATCGATTACAACAAGGAGAGAATATTCCATGGGAGCATATCATTGCATACAGAATGATGAAAGAAGAAATTCTATATGCTTGGCTTGGATACATCTCAAAAGTTATCAATACCTATTTTGTAAATACTGGACAGATAGTTGATGATGATAAGTTATTTGAGTCAGAATTTAGTTCAGCCCTTTGGAATAATATCGATAATTTTGTTCAAAATTTATATAATCTTCCAATGTGGAAGAATAAAGAGTTTTCTCAAACAATTTTTGGAGGTAAACAGAATTACACATTTTGGAAAACGATATTTCAAACAGGTGAATCTCAACATGGAGAGAAAATTCTTGTTGCGCCTCTCAATCTTATAGAAATGATTAAACCTGTATAAATAATGGCAACAAATAATGCAACAGAGCAATCGCTCACCAAAAAAGTATGGAGCCTGGCAACAACTCTGGCCGGACAAGGTATTGGATTCACTGATTATATTACCCAACTGACCTATCTCTTATTCTTGAAGATGGATGCCGAAAATGTAGAAATGTTTGGAGAAGAGTCGGCTATTCCAAGCGGTTATCAGTGGGCGGATTTGATAGCACTTGATGGTCTGGATTTGGTAAAACAATATGAAGAGACACTTAAATTGCTTAGTGAGCAGGACAATCTGATAGGTACCATTTATACCAAAGCGCAAAACAAGATAGACAAGCCTGTTTATCTGAAAAAGGTTATCACCATGATTGATGAAGAGCAATGGCTCATTATGGACGGTGATGTGAAAGGTGCTATCTACGAAAGCATTCTTGAAAAGAACGGACAAGACAAGAAAAGTGGCGCCGGACAGTATTTTACGCCTCGCCCACTCATTCAGGCAATGGTAGATTGCATCCATCCGCAAATGGGTGAAACCGTTTGTGACCCGGCTTGTGGAACGGGCGGATTCTTACTTACAGCTTACGACTACATGAAAGGGCAGTCTGCAAGTAAAGAAAAACGTGATTTCTTGCGTGACAAGGCTTTGCATGGTGTGGATAATACGCCTTTAGTGGTGACGCTTGCTTCCATGAATTTATACTTGCATGGCGTAGGTACAGACCGTAGTCCGATTGTGTGTGAGGACTCTTTGGAAAAAGAACCGTCAACTCTTGTCGATGTGATACTTGCCAATCCTCCTTTTGGAACTCGTCCGGCTGGTTCTGTGGACATCAACCGCCCGGATTTCTATGTAGAGACCAAGAATAACCAGTTAAACTTCCTCCAGCACATGATGCTTACGCTCAAAACCGGTGGGCGTGCCGCTGTGGTGCTTCCCGACAATGTCCTTTTTGAGGCAGGAGCAGGCGAGACTATTCGCAAACGCCTATTGCGGGATTTCAATCTGCATACTATCTTGCGCTTGCCTACAGGCATCTTCTATGCCCAAGGTGTAAAAGCCAACGTGTTGTTTTTCAGCAAAGGACAGCCAACCAAAGAAATATGGTTTTACGACTACCGTACAGACATAAAGCACACGCTTGCCACCAATAAACTGGAACGTCATCATTTGGATGATTTCGTCTCTTGCTACAATAATCGGGTAGAAACCTATGATGCCGAGAATAATCCGCAAGGTCGTTGGCGTAAATACCCTGTACATGAAATTATTGTCCGAGACAAGACAAGTCTTGACATTACTTGGATAAAACAAGGTGGTGAGGTGGACGACCGTTCATTGGTAGAACTGATGGCTGATATAAAGGACAAAAGCCAAATGATAAGTGCTGCTGTGGTTGAACTTGAAAAGCTACTTGCAAACATAAATGAAGATTGAGTGTATGGAAAACAATAAGATCGCCATATCAATGGAGCAACAGTTTGGGGAAGTCATAGATATTATCCTCCAACATAAAAGCCGTGCATCCAGAGCTGTAAATAATGAACTGTTGTTTACGGCATGGCATGTCGGAAGATATGTATCAGCCAAATTGAAAAGCGAGGAATGGGGAAGCAAGGTTGTATCGCAGCTATCCGAATATATCCGTACCCAACGACCGGATATCAAGGGCTATAGTCGGAGAAGCATTTACAACATGGTGATGTTCTATGATGAATATTCATCGGAAACATTCAGTGTAACTGTAGAGAAGTATCTGAACTCTGAATTTGTGCAGCCAAGAACTGCACAAATAGAAGCAAGCCAGCAAATACAAGAGGTGGCTGTAATTGTGCAGCCAACATCTGCACAAATTGTCCAGCCAAGAACTAGACAAATGCCTAAAATCTTGAAACTAACCACCTTGTCCAATCATATTGAGATATTATGCCGATGCAAAAGCAGTGAGGAACGGATGTTCTATATACTCTATGCCAACAAAGAACATTTGGTAAAACGGGAGCTTCAGCGTTGTATCTCTAATCAAACATATACCGCTTTATTGAGCAGCAAGGGCAATATGTCGAAAGGATTGCTCAATGTTTATCCGAATGCTTCGATGATGTTTAAGGACACGCTGTTTGTGGATTTTCTTAATTTGCCGAAGAAGCATAGCGAATCAAAGCTGAGGAATGGTTTGATAGAACACATGAAGCAGTTTATTCTTGAACTTGGTAAGGATTTCATCTTCATGGATCAAGAGTATCGTCTCAATATCGGCGCATCTACATTCAAAGCAGATTTGCTATTCTTCCATCGCGGTTTGCAAGCATTGGTAGCAGTAGAATTGAAAAAAACAAAATTCCATCCGCGAGACCTCGGTCAGCTAGAGTTTTATTTGGAAGCACTTGACCGGGATGTGAAACGTTCTAACGAGAACCCTTCTATTGGCATAATTCTTTGTCCGGAAGCTGACCGAGTAGTAGTGGAATATGCTATGAGCAGAAGCATGAGTCCCACGATGATAGCCGAATACAAACGCATCCTTATTCCACAAGAACGTATGCAACAACAACTGAATGAGTTTTGCAATCTATTCTTGAATAAAAATTAATCGTTATGGATACAAAGAAATTACGTCAAAAGATACTCAACCTTGCGATACATGGAAAACTTGTACCGCAAGACCCAAACGATGAACCTGCATCAGTTTTGCTCGAACGAATTAAGGCTGAAAAAGAACGACTGATAAAAGAAGGAAAAATCAAGCGTAGCAAGAAGCCTGTAAAGACTTCCGATACGCCACATTATCAGCAGGTACCGTTTGAAGTGCCGGATTCGTGGACTTGGACAACACTAGGAGAAATAAGTAATTATGGTGATTGCAATAATGTTTCTATCATAGATATTGCCACTGATGAATGGATACTAGAACTTGAAGATTTAGAAAAAGATACAGCTTCCATTATTCAAATGCTATCGAAAAAAGAAAGAAACATCAAAGGTGTACGTCACAAATTCGACAAAGGAGATGTATTATATTCCAAATTGCGCACATATTTAAATAAGGTGTTGGTTGCTCCTAAAACAGGGTATTGTACAACGGAAATTATTCCGTTCAATTCATATTGTGGTATTTCCAATTTTTATTTGTGTCATGTGTTGCGGTCTGCATATTTCCTTGATTATACGCAACAATGTGGTTACGGTGTTAAAATGCCAAGATTAAGCACAAATGATGCGTGCAAAGGAATGATACCATTACCACCCATTGCCGAGCAACAACGTATTGTGGTAGAAATAGAAAAATGGTTTGCTTTGATTGACCAAGTAGAGCAAGACAAAGTCGATTTGCAGACTACAATCAAACAAACCAAATCCAAAATTCTTGACTTAGCCATTCATGGCAAGCTAGTACCACAAGACCCGAATGACAAGCCAGCCATTGAACTCTTGAAACGTATAAATCCCGACTTCACACCTTGTGATAACGGACATTATCCGAACTTTCCATTTGATATACCTAAAAAATGGAATTGGGTTACACTTGGAGAAATTGGCAAATGGCAATCAGGCAGTACACCGAGCAGACTAAATAAAGATTATTATAATGGTGATATTCCTTGGCTAAAAACTGGAGATTTAAACGATGGATATATTACCCATATTCCTGAATATATAACAGAAAAAGCTCTGAATGAAACTTCTGTAAAGCTTAATCCTACAGGTAGTATATTAATGGCAATGTATGGTGCTACAATAGGTAAATTGGGAATTTTAACTTATCCAGCAACCACAAATCAAGCTTGTTGTGCTTGCGAGATTTATACCGGAATAGAAAAAGAGTTTCTTTTCTACTTTTTACTATCTCATAGAGCAGATTTTATAAAATTGGGGGGTGGTGGAGCACAGCCGAACATATCAAAAGAAAAAATAATAAATACCTATATTCCTTTACCACCTTCTGAAGAACAAAAAAGGATTGTAAATGCTGTTAATGATGTGTTTGCCCAATTAGATGTAATAATGGAGAGTCTATAAACTCTCCATTATTACATCAAGATGTTTGAATGTAACATTGATTGCTTCAACAATCCTCATTTGTTCTTTGTAAGGTGGAATTGGAACTTCTATTTCCTTGAATAGTTTCTTGTTCAAGTGAGGAATAGCAGAACCCACCTTATTCTCCCGCAATATCTTTCTGTGCAAGTTGATAACTTGTAATACATATTCGGTATTCATATTTTCGTTAATAGACAACTGTTTGAAAGTACTACCTTGATAGCCATCAATCGGAGTCCTGAATACCTCACCTGAGTTCTCTCCATCTACTAAAATCAAAAGTGAATTTGCTGATATATATTTGCCGGAATTCAAAGTCTTGGCCTCACGCTCACCACGCAAATATTTGACATCAAGATTTACTCTTTCTATGCCATTTTGCTTATCACCATCAACTAAAGCGCATAACACTTGCATGGGCGTAATCGTCCAATTATTAGGTAACTGCGGATAATGTCCGATACGTTCCTTATATTACTACCATATTCATTTTAAATCAATGTAGTATGGTAACAAAATTCAAAAATCATTTGGCAAAGACTAATCTCGCCAGGAACACCGTTACATCGTATGTTTGGACGGTGCAGTATTTCCTCAACCATTATGGGGAAGTGAACAAGAGGAACCTTTTGGCATACAAGGGGTATTTGGTAGAAAACTTCAAGCCGCAGACGGTCAATTTGCGGTTACAGGGAATCAACCAGTATTTGGAGTTTACGAAACAAGAAAAACTAAAAGTAAAGTTCGTAAAGGTGCAGCAAAAGAACTTCTTGGAAAATGTAATCAGCGATGCTGATTATAAATTTCTCAAAGCGCAACTTAAAGCCGATGGTTACGATGAATGGTATTTCGTCGTGTGGTTTATGGCTGCCACCGGAGCACGTGTTAGTGAATTACTCCACATTAAAGCGGAGCATATTAAAGTGGGTTATCTTGACCTGTATAGCAAAGGCGGAAAGATACGACGGCTATACATCCCCAAGAATCTACGAACAGAAGCAGAGAAATGGTTGAAGAATAAAGGCTTAACATCCGGATATATCTTCTTGAACCGTTTCGGACAGCGCATTACTACTCGTGGGATAGCTTCCCAACTCAAACATTTTGCTGAAAAATACGGAATGAACAAGGATGTTGTTTATCCTCATTCATTCCGTCACCGTTTTGCCAAAAATTTCCTTGACCGCTTTAATGACCTTGCTCTTCTTGCCGACCTAATGGGACATGAAAGCATAGAGACCACCCGTATCTATCTTCGTAGAACCGCCAGTGAGCAGCAGAAGATAGTGGACAAAGTGGTAAATTGGTAAAGCCACATCAGCCCTTAGAAGTGTATTCGTTTACACTTCTAAGGCTGTTTGAATGTTATCGAGAGCTGAGAATAATTCTTCTATCTTTTGGACGATGCGTTGTTGCTCGGCAAGAGGAGGCAACGGAAATAGCCATTCATCAATGTGCCCTTTATTGATAGAAGGTGAATTATCTCCTTTCATAAATTGGTTTAATCCATTTACCACATTATCAGAAATCATAAGATAATAGCAATAGTCTGAATTTAGAAGTTGTGGAATAGGACTACACACGTAAAATCCTGTTGACGCTATACAATTATCATTAGCAACCTTTGCTATATTACGTAAATACGGACGAACCATCGAAAATATAACGTCATTCTTTTGAGTGTAACGGCTGGCTCTACTTGGTGCGTTTTCTGTTTTTATTGTTTTAATTTCGCTGATTATTTGTCGTCTATTATCAATAGAATCAATATCTATATATTGAAATTCTTCATTCTTGGGTTTTGTCGATTTCATAGGTGCAAAGATGTTCTTTCCTTTTACCCAAGTCCAATTTTGTGGTAACTTCTCACTATGTCCGTTATCACAAGGTGTGAAGTCGGGATTTATACGTTTCAAGAGTTCAATGGCTGGCTCGTCATTTGGGTCTTGTGGTACGACCTTGCCATGAATGGCAAGGTCAAGAATTTTGCTCTTGGTTTGTTTAATGATTGTTTGTAAGTCTGATTTGCCTTGTTCTATTTGGTCAATCAAAGCAAACCAATGTTTAATCTCGGCAACTATGCGTTGTTGCTCTGTTAAAGGTGGCAAAGGAAACCCCATCTGTTCTAAATTGTATTTTGGCAAACCTTCACGACCACTACCCGTAATCTTCATAGATTTAGCGAAGTATGAAGATAAAACTAACGCATGAAAATATTCAGGTTCAACTAAAACTGAACGCATAATACAAACGTGTTGGCTGACATTACCACAATTAAAATCAGCAGGAACTACGACGCATCTTCCCAATGAACCACCAGTAATATTCAGCAACAAGTCGTTAGCAAGCACTTCCGTGCCTTTCATCTTCTGATGAACTTCTTCGGAAATATACTTGATGTCATCATAGACAAGTCTGTCATTATATACATTTTGCGAGCGGAAAAATGGAATCCCGTTCGCAGAATAGTTGCTTCCCCTTGGTGTGCTACCAGAACCTATCTTTGAGCATATTTCTTCAATCGTTGTCCACGCCCATCCCTCTGGCACCTCAAACGGAACGTCCTGCTGATAATGTGGCGTATCGGAAAGAAAAAAGGAGAGGAAAAATCCCCTCCTTAACTCTAAACCATGTATTAGACATTCAAATCTTTCATCGGCAATCCATAATTGTATTGCCCGAAAAGTCCTTTGTGGATGAGCTTCAAACCAAGTGTCTGATAATACTTATAGTCGCCGCCTTCGGTGCAGAGGTATTTGTACCCATATCGTGGTGCATACTCCTTGAAGAACCGTACAAGTTCGTGCAATTCCACGTCCTGCTTCTTGGCAAAGTTGCAGTGTACAAGAATGATGCACCAGTCTGGAAAGCCGCCCATACCTTTGCTATACTCCCAAAAGCGAATGTAGAGTTTTACGGGCTTGATATTTACGCCCACGCAACAACCGTTCATTGTCGGTATAACGTGAAGGCTGTTTCTGTAACCGAACCTCTCGCAAATGTAGAGGTCAAAATCCAATAGAAAATCTTTCTGTACCATTGTCGTTAATCTTTTGAATCGATAAATAAGCTGTTATAATCTCATGCCACGCTTGCGCTTGGGTTTCTTCTTCTTTCTTCTTAATATCTCCGCCATCTCTTGGTTGGCTTCCGCATCTGCCACATTAAAAGAAGAACCGATTCCGCTGAACAATCCCAACCCACTGCTGAAATTATCTTCAGAATGGCTTTGCGATACGGTCTGCGCCGTTTCCTCTTTGGGCTGTCGGATAGCTCTCTGCCTGTTGTTGAAATCATCCTCAAAGGCATTCCGTCTTAACTGGTAATCGATGTTCATATAGCTGAACTCCCGACTTACCTTTGAACCGGAAAAGGATATGCCGCCATACTCAAACTTCACGCCCTGCACTTCCCTTGTCGTTCGGCTTACCTTGAATTTCATTTCAATGTCCCGTTCGGAAAGAGCCTCTTTCAGTCCGTTCCAACTTCGGGCATTGGGCAGTTCCTCTTTCAATGCCTTGTAAACCTCATGCTTAGCCTTGTCGTATGGACGCAAGCGTTCTTCCTTGATATTATCCTTGCCGTTGGCGAAATGCAGCCTGTATTTGGCGGTAAGCATCTTGCAGACTTTCTCATTGCGGTAAAAGTCGTTCTTGTCGCTGATGGTCTTGCCGTCATTGTCCACACGGTTGAAAACGATGTGGCAGTGTGGATGCTCCCTGTCGGTATGTCGGGCTACAATGTACTGAGTATTGACTATTCCTATCTTCACCATGTAGTCACGGGCTATCTGCAACATGAACGCATCGTCATGGTGTAACCGTTCACCGTCTTCGGGTGAGAAGTTGAGCGAGGTATGCCCGACCGTGTTCTTCACCTTGTCATTGAGCAACGTCTGCAACTCGAACAGCTCCGCCATCTGTTCGGGCGTTCCCTCCACACCGACCGCTTCCAGCAATTTGGACTTGTCCTCTCTCAGCACATAGCACACGCAACCGCTGAAAGATGTATCTTTCGTCTGTTTACCTATCATCTTTCAGCCTGTTTATGAGTTGGGACACCTCCTTTGCCATGTTCTCGCACTTGTCGGCTACGGCAAAGAATCCGTAGGTATTCGCCTGTCTTGCCAACTGGTTGAGATTGGTACTTTCTCCAATCAACTGCCGGATGACCGTAAGGTGCTCTTTAGTGATTCGTTCCCGTACCGTGCTGTTCATGATGAGTGAACGGATGGTCTCGCTTTTGCTCTGTCTGCTTCGTCTGCACAGTGCACCCAACCAACCGAGTTCATCGTCTGTCAAACGCAGGGTAACTATGTTGTTTTTCTTCATTTGTTCTATCTGCTTTTCAGTGAATAATCTATTTGTGTAGCTTGATATCATTTCGTTTATAGAACGACTTGATAAAGGCGGCTACATAATTACGTGCCCTCATCATCACCTTGTATGTCCCGATGGTGCGGTCTTTGCCCACACGTTTCAGGAAGTTGGCGCAATCCTTGTCGAATACCTTGATAAGTGTTTCGTACTCGCTGCCGATACCCTGATAGGCGTTGCGCACCATTTCAGCCGTAACAAACGCTTCACGGTCGGATGTGCGCTGATAGTGCTTGATGATTTGCGCCTTGATGTTGTCTAAGGTAAGGTTGATGTCCCTTGCTTCCTGTCCCTTGCCTTTCGCCTTGTTCCCTTTCACGTAGAGCAGCACCTTGAATGTGCTTCTGCTCATGCTTAACTTTTTTGGTTGCAAAACTAATTATCAACGAGTTAAACCTTGATAAGCAAACCTAAGCAGAGCAGCGCAAACGTCACGGTAACTGTTAAATCTTACATTTCCACGGGTAACGATTTGAAAACCGTTCTGCTTCCTAAATCCGCTTTTCTTTGCATTTTCCCTTTTTTTCCCGTTGGCTTCGTTTAGCGTCATAAACGCTTTATTAATAAGCCATTCAGTGCCATTTCTCCCTTTTTATTCGTTTATTCCAGAGATTTTCCGTAAGTTTGTCCACGATACGAACAACATGATGCAATGAAAAAAATACAACTGACCGACACACATAAAGAAAAACTGTTTCAAATCCCTCTTTTCCGGGATTTGCCCTTGAATATAAAAGAATCTTTATTAGAAAAACTGGATTTCGTAATCTACGCAGCAGACAAAAAAGAGATAGTCGTCACACAAGGAACGCCTTGTAACAAACTGTATGTGTTGTTGGAAGGGAAATTACGCACGGATATTATCGACGGACTGGGAAACGAAGTGATGATTGAATATATCATTGCGCCACGCACTTTTGCCACTCCACATCTTTTTAATCCAAACAATACACTGCCTGCCACGTTCACCGCCCTTGAAGACAGTGTGATACTTATGGCAACCAAAGATTCTACGTTTAAAGTTATCAGCCAAGACCCGCAAGTGTTACACAACTTTCTCTGCATTGCCGGTAATTGCAACATTTGTACCGTATCACGGCTGAAACCCCTCTCCCGCAAGACTGTTCGGGAAAGATTCATTGTTTATCTGTTCGAGCATAAGAAGAAAGATTCCCTGATAGTAGAGATTACACATACGCAATCCCAACTTGCCGAATACCTCAATGTATCCCGCCCTGCCTTATCGAAAGAAATTAATAAGATTATCAAGGAAGGGCTTATCACCATGGAAGGGAAACGGGTGGAAATCCTGAACAAAGCAGCTTTAGAGAAATTCATATAATAAAAATGTGGCGCAGCTTAAACTTTCGGTTTTATGCTGCGCCACACTTGTCAGAATGTCATCCCTATTTAATTACCATTTTGTGAAAAACACTTTCGGATTGATATTCAACGATACCCACCCCCAGTCTTGCCAACTCTTATGATTGCCGCCTTTCACTACATCCATCGTCTTTGTGCCACGCATGAAAGAATATCCGGCAGAGAGTTTTACGTCTTTCATCACCGACAAATTGATTTGATAATCAACTTCCGAACCTAAGGACTTATTCAAGTCCGGCAATTCAACCGCGGTAGTGAAATAGTGATAATTCAACTCCATATCCACCTTGTCCGACGCACGGAAACGAGCACCGATACGGCTGTCCATTAAACCCGGCGCATAACCGTTCACAAATAGATTCGCATAGAAATAATCCATACTTCCGTAGAACTTATGGTGTGTTCCGTAGAGAGGGTCGAACGCTTTAAACTTGTCGCCGTTTCCCTTATCGCCGCTCAGATAGTCGAAACTTGCCACAACTCCCCATGTCTTGTCAAAAGCATAGGCAGCCTGCACGCTTCCCATTAATGCCGACACTTTCTCAGCATCCTTATTCTTGCCCGTCTGATAGTAGAAAGCACCGTCCAGACTCCAGCTACCGGGCTTATAGGTAAGATACGTTCCCATTGTTTGCAGATAACGGGTATGCGAATCCTGCGTAGCCGCATCCCCGGTTTCCAATCCCAGGTTCATAAACAGCAAAGAAGCGCCGAACGGAATTGCATCCGCCTTATAGTGATACCATACAGTCTGCATATTCTTATAAGGCTGTGCACCGGAAGCATAATAAGTACCGCCTATCTTCTTCTCGTCATTCTGGTTGAAGGCAAGAATAAGGTGTACCTCATTATTCTTATTCGCATATCCCAGTTTCAATGCGTCATGATAACGTCCCGCTACATTCCAGTCCAATCCGCCCAAAATACGCTCATCGTCATAAACCAATGCCTGACGCCCCAACTGGGCAAAAAGGCCGTGTCCGAAATCAAGTTTTGCCCATGCTTCGTTCAGGACAAAACGCCCGTTCTTGTCGATCTGCGGATCTTGTCCCCAAACTCCGACGTGCTGTGCCGACATCTTGATTTCCAAGTCCGACCGCTTGTAATCAATTGACAAACGGGCACGATTGTTGATAGACGATGCGGCTTTCACCCCTTCATTGCGAGGAAACCAAGCTCCGTTCCGATACTCCGCCCGAGGTCTGATTTGCATCGACATCGAGAACTCATTTTCCTTCTCCGTATTTTGTGTGTATGCCATGCTTGGCAATAGCATCATAAGCACTAATGACCAATAAAATGTTTTCATCAATATTGCAATTTAAATGATTTGATATTTCAATTCAAATTATAAGTGTGTACACTGACACCTTGTGCCGACGGAAGATAATTGATTCCATACCAGCACATCTGTAATAAAACAAACGATACTAACAAAATAACTAATGCCGGACTCACTTTCAACGGTTTACCCAGTCGGAAATGTATATATGTAAGATAAGAGAACCAAGTTGCCGCTGCCCATGTTTCTTTCGGATCCCAAGCCCAGTAATGTCCCCAAGCTTCCTTTGCCCAAATAGCTCCCGTAAGCATACCCAATGTCATAAAAGCCAGACCTACATAAGTAAGGTTATCGCATAAATCCATTTCTTTCCGTTCAATCTCTTCTTTCTTGAACCAAAGCAGATAAATAGCCATTACCACCGCAGCCCCCAACATAGCATAAGCAAACATATACACAATAACATGAGGAGCAAACCATGGACTCTGTAAAGCAGGCATTAACGTCTTGTTGTGAATCTCCGGCTTAAAGATATTGATACAGATAAAGACTAATGACAGAACGCAACTGAAACTAAGAATCCATTTATACTTCCAACGTATATACGTTATCAATCCAGCCAACGGCAGAAAGAAAGAATACCACAAACGTGTCTCTCCCATTGTCCGCATCGGAGGACGTTCCAAAGAAACCCACATGCCGAGGATAAAACAGAAAAATACAGCCAATCCCAACAGAGTAAATCCGTATGCCCATACCGTTTTCTTTCCTTTCCAAGCAGCAAAAGCCCCCAAGCTCCAACAAACCAATGCGACTACCGCAAACAATATAAAATATTCCCAACTCATTCCTTTTCCTCCTCTTTCCTCTTTTGTGCATTCACAAACAGACAAACGGCCCCGAGCATCATCATAACGATCCCTGTATAAACTACCGGCAACCACGGATCACGAACCAGTTCGAAGATACTAATATCACTCCAACCCCCTTTCGACTCATCATAACTAAGCTGATAGATTTTCCAGCCTTCTATCTCCATAGGACGGTTCACTTCAATCGTATCTTCCGTAATTGTTCCCTCCTGCGTATAGACTTTCACTTTCGAAGCAAAGCGTTGCGGTTCTCTTTCCGGCATTACGAGGCTAGTCAGAGAATCAAGGCGCAATGCCTTATAAGGGAAAAGAAAACTCCCACAACTCACCCAGCCTTCCTTCGTCTGCCGGTTCTTTCGGTTCACAGCTTTCAAATGTACAGCGTAAGTTGCTCCCATAGAATGAAAATCCGTAAACTTCAGCGTATCCTCGGTAGCTACGGAGGCCGCCATTGGAATGGATTGTTGAATAGTCAGTTCCCAATCCTGCAAAGTCCCACCGTATACTTCTTCTTCAAGCAATAAATGTACAGGAGATTTTTCGGGAAGTGCACGTCCGGTTTCATTATCAATCAGCATCAGTTTCGGCGGATATTCATCAATAGTAAAATCTTTTAATTCGATAGCCAACGGAAGTTCTGTCAGTTGTCCTTTATCATCGGTAGCCCGCCATTCCGCGTTTCCCATTCGGGTAGTCATTTTCAGTCGCTGCATATCGGCATTCCCTAAAGTAGCTGCAATCAATGCAATGAATAATCCGATATGATTGAGAAGAAACGAAAGGCGGCCGAACTTCAAAGGGAAACTGGTACGGAGTATCGTTAATCCCAATGCAGTGGCCATCCATAAATAAAGCAGAACGAAAGACCAGGATGAAATCATCTGTGAAAATCCCAGTATGTCATTCGAAGCATGACCGGAAGGAGCCTGCCGGATAAGACCCATTACCACCGTCATACCGACCACCCAGACAAGGGAAGAAACGGCTGCGGAATAATGGCTCAACCACTCAAACAAATAGACTCGTTTACGGAGAAGGTGCATGGCTATCAGAACAATGATATATACTGATAACACTATTAAATTAACCGGCCAGGCAAACAGATTCCAATTGATACCTCCTACCGTTATTTGCAGCAGTGCACCTATCACCAATAATCCTGCACCAATAATCAGACCTTCTTTATAGCTCCACGGTTTGCTCCACATATACTACTATCTTATTTTTGTGCCAGACGACCATTTGATTTCGCTTTCTCCAACCAAGCCGGAACAGTCGTTTTCAGAAATCTCTCCTTGGCCGCTTTTTCCGCGTCGATATCCAGACCGATATATTGCTGTGCCTTTCCTTTAGTGGAAATATCAGGCATCGGCACATCTCCGGTAAATCCATTCTTCGCAAGCACCTTAGATACAGCTAAACGGGCCTGCATAGCACGATCGAGCCCATGAGAAAGGATTCTCTGAATTTCCTGCGGCGCATGAAAAGCACCTCCGTGGGAAGCCACTCCGAAATCCCAACGCCACTGCGCCTGACGAATCAGAGCAAGCACATTTTTCATTTGCTCTTCTGTCGCCCCATTATCCCAGGCATATTTAGCTTCGATATGCGCTTTTGCCAACTCCTGCTCCAAACGGTTACGGATTTCATTCGCTTTGCGTTGACGTTCATAAACGTTATTACGCAATGTTTCTTCGCTTTCACGGTGACAGACCTGACAAGTACGGTCAATCATTGCCAACGGACTCTGGATATGGTGGTCGCTGAATTTCACACCGCCTTCACTCTTATAAGGCATGTGGCAATCGGCACAAGAGACACCTCTCTGACCGTGAATACCCATTTGAGCAATTTCGTAATCCGGATGCTGTGCTTTCAAAATCGGGGTACGGCTCAATTTATGAATATAATCATAAAAACCGGCTTCATCATAATAGGCTTCCATATCTTCCACAGTAAAGCCTTTATCCCAAGGGAAAGTCAGGTATTTGCCGTCACCCTTGAAGTAATATTCTACGTGACATTGCGCACATACGAGCGAACGCATTTCCTGTGGAGTAGCCTTTGTGATATCCTTGCCTTGACGTTGGAACGCTTCAATCAAAGCCGGACGGCTGATATGAAGATTCATCGTTTCCGGATCGTGGCAATCGGAACAACCGATCGGGTTCACAATTTCCGCACCCATGGCGCCCCACTTATTGTTATAGAAAGAATCAACGCCCAATGCTTCCATCATACGGGGAACATCCGGGCTCTTGCAGGTCCAGCAAGTAGACGGTTGAGGACCGTCGGTAGGATTCACAGGTGCTCCGGTACGAAGCGAAGCCGTGATATCTTCGATAGCATGCATATGTCCGCGCGGAGTGGAATAATCTTTCGAGAAAGCATATCCCGCCCAAAGTATTACCATATTAGGACGTTGTTCCAGTACATCAACGGCAACATTTCCATTAAACTCACTTTGGAAATCTGTTTTTGCAGTTTCCGCCCAAGTCTGATATTCACGAGGGAAATCATTCTTAAAGAGTTCGTTGCGTGCTTCAATCCCTTTGATGACAGTCTTGCGATTATTAAAGATACTAGTTACTTCCGCCCGCCTCTCCATTAATGCAGAAACGCATAGTCCCAAAACAAAAACAACAACCATTGAGCCTCCGAACAACAGCCATCCTTGCCATGATTTTAATTTCTTTTCCATTCTATATCGGTTTTATTGTTTTATTACGTAGTTATATTTTGCTTATTCTTTATTATCTATCATTTTTTGGAGCCATTCCGGCACGGGCGATTCGGGAAGCGGTACAATAGCTCCCGGAGCCGTAGACAGCGAGTTCTTCCCGCCATGAGGGACATCGCGGTGACAATCCCAACAAGCCTTTCCTTCTCCTACTTGCGACAGCATATAATCTATCTTTCCCGTCTTCACAAACTCCGTATTCAGTTGTGTATGGCAACGGATACAGTTATTCATAATCACTTGCGAACTGGCTTCGTGTGCCTGTATCACCTGCGGCTCACTTTTCGTGAGAAACGCCGCTACGTGCTTCATTCCGTCAATCCCCTTGAATGTCCACTTCTTTACCGCGTTTTCGTGAGGAACATGACAGTCATTACAAGTAGCATCCCGGGCATGCGAACTATGAAACCAGGTTGCATAATAAGGAGACATGATATGGCAATTCACACATGCTGCCGGATCATCTCCCAAATATGTATGTGCCCGAAGCATATACATAAATAAAACTCCTCCGCCCACGATAACGCCGGTAACAATGACAGCTATTATCTTCGATTTGTACGAAGGAAAAATTCGATTTATAATTGGCAACTTTATCATAGGGAAAAGTATTTTTCACAAAAGTAAAGCTTTGAAAACAATAAAGGTGTAATATCTATTACACCTTTAAATTTCTTTCTCCAATTTTGTACCTACAAAGGTCGCATTTTTTACAATGCACCTACTTATAATACCTTTATTCTATTCATGATGATGATATTCTTCTTCTACATCGTTACTCAATTCGATATTACGGGCAACATACGTCTCGTTTCCTGCAGCGTCCGTGCAATAAACCATTAAATGATAATCTCCCGGAGTTGCATCCTTCGGAATCATAATATCATGATGATGAATATGTACCGTTTTCTTTCCGGAAATATCATAAGACTTGTTGAAGCTGAAATCGATGGTTTCTCCGGCCCCCCTGCTTTTTCCATGCGAATGGTGATCGAAGTTGCTGTGTATTTCAATCATATACGACTTCAACATCACGTCGTCCGACAGATCCATTTCAAAATGCACGCCGTATTCACTTCCTATTTTCAGCGCTTGCCCTTCTTCGGGTTCGTGCAGTTCAATCACCGGCTTAGTGGTATCACTATCCGAATCGTCACAAGAGATAAATACAAAAACAGACATTGCCAAAAGGCTGATTATCGGGAGATATAATTTAATTCTCATTACAGTAATTTTTTAAATGGAATTTTGATTAATAATTGGAAGTTGCGTCCCGGTTCGGGGATTTCTACTTTCCTGTAAAAACTAAGATGATTGTAATATCGGGTATTGAAAATATTCCGGGCGGTCAGGGTTATTTCTATTGCCTGATTCCCCCGAATGGGAATATTCAACGAACCGCCTAAATGGAACAGGTTTGCACCCGGTGTACGGTCTTCGTTACGATCTACGCGATTTTGCCGGGCTATGGACTGCCACTCTGCATAAAGCATAACCTGTTTCCTCTGCCATGTCAACGTGTTCCGCATACTAAACGGAGGAGAAAAACTTAACGGGATATGCTCGTCGCAGTTGTAGGTATAAACATACTCACCGGAAATACGGTAATTGAAACTACGCAGAAAGTGAATGTCTATCGTTGCTTCCGTTCCGGCAAACAGCGCCTCGGCTCCTGTGTAACGATAAATCTGTCCGGCATGCGGCAGGACAGACCACTCGCCCGTAGGACGCAGAAAGATGTAGTTACTAAACCAACTGACGAAGGGAGAAACGGAAATGGAAAACCCGTTATACCGTAAGTTATAAGAAGCGTCCATTTGCCATCCCTGTTCTGATTTCAGATTTGTATCTCCCTGTTCATGCCGGAAGGTCCCGTGATGCACACCGTTAGCCGCCAGTTCGTTCGCACCGGGCAGACGGAAGCTACGACCGACGTTTGCTTTTACCATGTGCCGTTCGGACGGTGTCCATACCAATCCCAGAGAGAATGAATAATCACCGAATTTCTTTTTCACTGCATGGCTGTTCCACTTATAGTGTTCTACCTGTTCTTCATCATATCCCTGTTTTCGGAGATAATCGGCAAGATAGGCGTCTTCATGCGAAGATATATGAATATATCCATAGTCATACCGCATTCCTCCGCTGACGGAGATAACATTATTAGGCTTATAAGTCGTAAGCCAAAGCAATCCGGTGGTGGAACGGTAGTATTCAGGCAATAAGAATGAATAACCGGAAATATCGTTCCGTTGATGCTGTCCGTCCCAACCCAATGCATGTTCCCACGAAGAAGAACCGATAAAGCGGACTTTTACCGATGCACTGAGAGTATTCAAGTTGAAAGCCAGTTCCTTGTCCGGGTCTTTCTCCGGTACGGGTTGCGAACCGTAATGGGTATGGAAAACACTCCATTCTTCACGGTGATTATTCTGGAATCCAAAGTCGCCCGACAAAACTAGCTTCTCCCACGCATACTGCTGAAGGGTAGTCACCTTCAGATGATTCACCTTGCTGTAAGGTAATTCCATGTTACGGCTGTCCCCGTCATCTTCTACGCGGGATACATCCGGTATACCATGCGCCCCCGGAAAGAAACCAGTTTTTTGGTAGACGTTACTTACGGAATAGTTCGCTTTATATCTTTGCCGTTGATATTGGGCGAAGAATCCGATATTGCGTTCAATACCTGCCGTATTCTTTAGCTTACGCCCGTAAACAGGCATTTTTTGCGTCAGGTAAACAATAGTATCCGTAGGGATGCGGTAATCCCCGAAATGCTGTTCGGAATAACGGACTTGTGCATACCAGAAACTCTTCTTTATTCCCAGCATAAATGATCCTCCGAGCGTTCCGTTGACGGACTTTCCCAGAAGTGTAACGTCTCCGAATAACATATCTACCGAGGGTACGGGAGGTGAAGTTATGTCAATCACCCCTCCCATTGCATCACTGCCATATAGTAGTGAAGAAGGACCTTTCAGGACATTGACAGTTCCGATATTGAAAGCATCCAGTTCCAGTCCGTGGTCGGCTCCCCATTGTTGTCCTTCCTGCTTGATTCCGTTTTCGAGTACAGCAATCCGGTTGAATCCCATTCCTCGGATCATCGGTTTGGAGAAGCCGGAACCTATATCCATTGTTTGCACGCCGGGGATGTTCTCCATTGCTTGCATGAAGTTTCCCGTAAAATGTTTGCGCAGAAAATCCTGATCCACTACATCAACCGCAAGCGCAGACTTTTTGGCTTGACGTTGCTGGTACGACTCGGTCACAACGACATCAGGCAAAAGTAAACTCTTGATTGAATCGGACTTCTGTGCGTGGGCGGGTAAGACTACAGTCAGCCCCAATACGCCCGAAATAATTCCGATACGCATCAATTACAATCTTTTATATAATGTGTAAAATGAATGTGAGGACAGGTTACGATAAGCCTGCCTTCTTGAAAAGTTTGATTATGTAATTATGCAACAGGGGGTGCACGCAATTGATGTGAATAAGTCCGTTTGTAAACGACCTTATCCTGATAAACAACCGGCTCGTAAGGCACGAGCGTTAATGTACAATGAAATTCTACCGGTTGAGGTTCAGTAAAGAGAGAAAGGGAGTATTGGCATATCGCACAATCATCGGATGATTTGTGAGAATGCCCGGCATGAGAACATGACTTTTCATCCTCGCTTCCATGATAGTGAAAGGTCTTCACTACAAAGAACGGAATGAATGTCATGAACAACACCCATGCTATGTACGCTCTTGTTTTTCTCTTATGATACATTCTCCCTCTATTGATTATATAGAATAGCGGGAACAAATATAGGGGTATGAAAGAGAACTGACAAATTATCAGGCTTAATATGTGTTATCAGACAATATTCCTTTTCTGAAATTACCTCTGAAAAACTATTTTTAAATCATCTCATTCTTCCTGTTTCCATACATAAAACACATTCCTTCCCGCTCTAGTCACGGCAGCAGTATTCAATGCCCATTCACGGATATATACTTCTCCGCTTCCGGCGTATCAACCAACTTCAATCTCTGCGGCTGCGCATTGACAGCCAACAGTTCGCCGACGGTGGTTTTCGCATCCAGTTTATTCTGGTACTTTTCGATAGCTTGTGTATCCAAAGAAAGAAGGATTGTATGCCACTCCGATCTTCTCTGATATCTTCATCGGATAAGCAGAGTTCATCCAAGCGACTACCAGATCAGGAGAATTTCAACTTCAGTTCCTCACGCTTCGCCTGAGCAACCGAACAGCTTTTATCCAAAACAGCAGTTATATACGCATTGTTTCTACCCGCCTTACGGATGATAATCTTAGGTTCGATGATTTGCAGGAATCCGGTTTTCTTATACCCCAAAATAGGCATTTTTTATTTTATGGCAAAACGGGCGGTCATTTCATATCTCAGCTTGATGACACGGTACTGTTCGGTAGCCGCCGTCCCCATGCTGACATTGCTCTGTGCCTGGAAAGGAAGGTAACGGCTTATATTGTTATCGGCAGGTTCGATGATACGAATGATTTCACCCAATTGCTGTCCCATTGCTGCCACCAGATAGGATGCTTTCTCACGGGCTGCTTTCAATGCTTCAATCTTTCCCTGCTTCCTATACATCGGCAAGTCCTTATGTTTCAGTTCCCCGATACGCATTGATTCAATGCCCCATGTATTGACAGACCGGATAATGGAATTGATTTGCTCGAAATCCGTAAGACGAATATCCAGTTGTTTGCCAATCAGGAATTCCTTCCCTCTCTGACGCCAATAGTCCCCTACTTCCTGCGTACGGATAGCCTCATCCGATATTCCTATTTTACGCAAACTTTTACGCAAATCTTTCTCTATCACAGTCAACGGCACTTTCGTCCGAAAATCTTCCTCTTTCTTTGATTTACCCGTATATTCTTCTTCCCAGTATTCCTTTATCTGAATCAGAAAGTGTATTTCGTCCGGGACGACTTCTATCTCCGAAGAACCGGTCACTTCAATATATCTTTCATCACTTTCCTGAGCATTGGCAAGGATATTCCATGCGAACAAGGCAAAAGCCAATAAAAATACTTTTCTCATATCTTCGATTATTAGGGTGTTATTACTTTTTATATGCCATCAGTTCACAAAGCTATAAAAAAAATCCATATTACGAACTTCATTCTAAAATATCAAACAAGCACTTTCTATGTATCAAAATAACATCTCCTTTCTTTACTTTATACTTATAAGGCTGTTTGCCCAAAAGAAAAGAAACTATGCAGTAAATAACAAAATGAAAAACGGCTCGAGTGGAATTACTCAAACGAAAGAAATTAGCCTGTGGTTCGTGAGGCTAATATTAAGCCAGAAAAAAATTAAGAGTTGCGTCCAAAATAGTTGCTTTTTGATTCCAGAATAAATATAATCGTTTTTTTTGATGATTATATGACGTTTTGATGAAATTTAAAGAACAAGCTATCCGACAAAGCACAAAAATAGTATCTTTGCCTGCGATTTATTCACCAAGATGTGATAAAGCTATTTTTAATCATTTAATAATAAAGACTATGATTAGATTGAATGTTTTCGTCCGCGTAAGCGAGACAAACCGCGAAAAAGCGATTGAAGCAGCTAAGGAACTAACTACTTGCTCTTTAAAGGAAGAAGGATGCATTGCTTATGATACTTTCGAAAGCAGTACCCGTCACGACGTTTTCATGATTTGTGAAACATGGCAGAATGCTGAGGTATTGGCAACTCACGAGAAGTCTCCGCATTTCGGCAAATATGTAGGTATCATTCAGGAATTAGCTGAAATGAAACTGGAGAAGTTCGAATTCTAAATGAAACACGGAGAATAGATATACTATCTATCCAACTATCATCAGAAAGAGAGAGACATTCTTCTTCGGAAGGAAAGAATGTTTCTCTCTTTTTATATTTCCATATCCCACGGGAATAAGAATGTATGAAGGACTAGTCCAGTTTCTTATGAATAAATGTCCCTTCAATCCAATAAGTCGCGTGATTCGATTCAAATTTCAGCAGTACATAGCCCGGGTCGGTAGGGCCACCGGGGAAATGCTCGATAAACCAGTCCTGCCAAAGTTCCTTTTTCATTTTCTCGTCCGTTACCACTTCTACAGTTCCCGTTAAGGCTACGCTGTCTCCCTTATCCTGAAAGCATAATCCGGCTTTCGGGTTCTTACGAAAGTCGATAGTCTTTAATGAGTCCGCTCCGGTAGACATCCAAATAGTAGAAATTCCCTCTGTTGCAATCTTGCTCATCGGCACAGGACGGGGATATCCCTCTTTGTTTACAGAAGCAAGCACTACAACTTCACATCTCTGCAACAACTCGGTTGCTTTCTCTTTCATTGTTTTTGTTGACATAATCTTATTGGATTTATATTATACCTGCAAAGATAATGGCATAAACCTCTGTTCTATTGTAAAAAATCGACTTTTACAAACCTACTTTTGCGGTTCGATATAGGTCAACGTCGTATCATCCGGTATTGTAATCGAAAGAAATGAGGCAGGAGTGCTGCCCGATAATGTCTTAATCTCTTTTGAGAAATGCGCCAAGTCATAATATCCCGCATTCACTGCCGTAGTCAATAAATTGGGAGATGTTGTATTCCTTAACAATTCTACGGCATTCTTGAATTTGACAATACGGCTGTATTCTTTCGGAGTGAATCCGGTATAATACTTGAACTTCCGTTCAAAATGGCGCTGACACAAACAGACCTCATCGATCAAACTACGAACAGGACGTTTTCCTCCGAACTGATTGATTATATCCACCGCCACAACAATATGAGAATCGGCAGACTCATAATGACGAGACAGATACGACAACAAATATTTTTCTACTATCCGTATCCGGTCGCCTATATGTTCTTGCTCGCATAGCCTTTCAACAAAAGTATCATCAAAAACTGCTTTCATTTCCCTTGTACTGATTCTATCATTTACAAATTCATGTAAAGGCAACTTTGTAAAACAGGACAATCCGCAAGGCAAAAAACGAACACCAAACATATGAACCGATTCGGAATATGTAATCAGTTCGGAATATTTCGTCATCGGCCCCACAAAGTACGAACGATAAGGTTGCATAATCAAGCTTTCTTCCTCCACTGTATCTGCGACTTCTCCAAGCGTAAAAATAAAATCGGTACAACCATCCGGCAGAATATGGATGCGCATACCATATTCCGGGTTACCTTTAAATTCCCAATAGTTGTCAATATAGGGAGCAAGCAAATGAGAAGGCTGATATTCTGTATACATTGATATATTTTACAGGCAAATATAGAGAGAATAAATTCTAATTCAATACATTTGTATTCAAAAAACAACGGACTAATGAAAGACTTTGCAGCAATCGACTTTGAAACTGCCAATGGCAAGCGTACCAGTGTATGCAGTGTCGGTATTGTCATCGTAAAAGGCGGTAGGATTGTGAATAAAATCTATCGTCTGATTCGTCCTGCACCCAACTATTATACTCAATGGACAACAGCTATCCACGGACTTACCTACGATGACACTATGGAAGCGGATGATTTTCCTGAAGTATGGGCGGAAATCAAGCCGTTGCTGGAAGGACTTCCGCTTGTAGCTCACAATAGTCCTTTTGATGAAGGTTGCCTCCGTGCTGTTCACGAATTATATGGTATGACTTATCCTAATTACAAGTTTTATTGTACCTGCCGTACTTCAAGGAAAGTGTTCGGAAAGGACCTGCCCAATCATCAGTTGCATACAGTAGCAGAACGATGCGGATATAACTTGGAGAATCACCACCACGCACTTGCTGACGCAGAAGCCTGCGCCCAAATTGCATTACTAATTATTCCTGAACCGAAAAAAGCGAAGCCAGCGAAAAAAGCAAATAAAGATACGCACGTCGGAGACTTATTCGATTCACTCATTCCTCAAACGGTAACAGTGAAAAAGACCAAATAAAAAACACTACAACTATTATCTCAATCAATAATAGCCGTAGTGCTTCTATAATAAAATGCTAATTATGTACTCAAATTAAAGGATAGACTTAGCGATGCCCATTTCCAAACCGCGAAGTTCTGCCAATCCGCGAAGGCGTCCTAAACAAGAATACCCCGGATTTGTCTTCTTCTTCAAATCATCAATCATCTGATGCCCGTGGTCGGGACGCATAGCGATAGAGCATTTGCGACGTTGTTGCAGAAGAATAAGAGCTTTCATTACATTGTACATATCTACGTTTCCTTCCAAATGGTTTGCTTCGTAGAAATTGCCTTCTTCATCACGCTGTGTACTACGCAAATGTACAAAGTTTACACGGTCACCGAAACGTTCCATCATACCGGCAAGGTCATTATCAGCACGTACACCGAAAGAGCCTGTACACAGGCAAAGACCGTTGGATTCGTTAGGTACGGCTTCAATCAGTTTTTTGAAGTCTTCTTCCGTACTCAGGATACGCGGCAGACCTAAGATTGTATAAGGAGGGTCATCCGGGTGAATCACCAACTTCACTCCTACTTCATCGGCAACGGGAGCAATTTCTTTCAGGAAGAAAATCAGGTTGGAACGAAGTTTTTCAGCGTCAATGTCATTGTAACGGTCGAGCGCTTCCTGAAATTGTTCTACTGTGAAACTTTCTTCAGAGCCCGGAAGTCCGGCAATCATGTTGCGAACCAAGAGATTCTTATCGTCTTCGCTCATCTGTTCAAAGCGAGCTTTCGCTTTGGCTATTTCTTCAGGAGTATAGTCTTTTTCTGCGTTCGGACGTTTCAAGATGAAAAGGTCGAAAGCTACGAAAGCCGCTTTTTCAAAACGAAGCGCTTTAGAGCCGTCGGGCAGTGTATAGGCAAGATCAGTACGTGTCCAGTCCAATACAGGCATAAAGTTGTAAGTAACTACCATTACGCCACATTTTGCCAGGTTACGGATACTTTCCTTATAGTTCTCGATATATTTCATGAAGTCGCCTGTCTGTGTCTTGACATGTTCGTGCACAGGTACACTTTCTACAACAGACCATGTCAGACCTACCTCTTCAATCATTTGCTTACGCTTCATGATTTCTTCTACTGTCCATACTTCACCATTCGGAATATGATGAAGCGCGTTTACTATACCGGTAGCGCCGGCTTGTTTAATATCCCACAAGCTTACCGGGTCGTTAGGACCATACCAGCGCCAAGTTTGTTCACATAAATACATATATAGCTGTTATTTATAGATTACTGATTATGATTGAAATAAATTAGATAGAGAATGCGTCGAAACCACCATCGATAACAGCTACTGTACCTGTTACGAAGTTAGAAGCATCACTAATCAGATAATGGATTGTTCCATAAAGATCTTCCGGTTCGCCGAAACGGTTGAACGGAGTATGAGCAAGGATTGTCTTTGAACGGTCAGTCAAAGAACCATCAGGATTAGTTAATAATGTACGGTTTTGTTCTGTCAGGAAAAAGCCCGGAGCGATAGCGTTTACGCGCAAGCCGTTACCGAATTTCAGAGCCAGTTCACCAGCCATATATTTAGTAAAGTTGGCGATAGCAGCTTTTGCCGCACCGTATCCTACTACACGAGTCAACGGACGAAGAGCTGATTCAGAGCAGAAGTTTACGATAGAGCCTTTCTTCTGTTCTACCATGATCTCAGCAAATACCATTGTAGGTAACACTGTACCGAACAGGTTCAGGTCTACTACCTTTTTGAAAGCGTCAATCTGCAAGTCGAAGAAAGTCTTGTCCGGCGCGATTGTTGCACCTGCCATGTTACCACCGGCAGCGTTCAGCAGTACATCAATGCGGCCATAAGCTTTCATAATTTCCACTTTGTTGCCTTCCAATACTTCTTTGTCCATTACATCAGTATAAAGGAACATAGCTTCGTTGCCCTCAGCTTTGATGCTGTCTACCAATGCTTTTCCTGCTTCTTCGCTTCTATCGAGCACAACAACTTTTGCACCTTCTTTTGCGAGGTATGCAGCAATTCCTTTACCTAAGATTCCGGCTCCACCGGTAATTACAACAACTTTGTCCTTTACGTTAAATAATTCATTCATGGTTTCTAAAAAATTTATATGTTTATAGCTTATTGTTCAGATAATATTTCAGATTCTCTTTCAGGAGAATATCTATCGGCATCAGATTTACCATTTCAGAATGTTGCTTGAACAACAGATGATTGCATAAGGATTTAATTCCTTCATATCCCTGCCGTTCGGGACGCTGTGCAACCAATGCGGTAATCACTCCTTCCGAAAGTAACTGCGTATTTCTCTCGATAAGGTCATACCCTACCAGTTTTACCGATTGCATGGCTCTTGCTTTCAGGTAATTTCCCAAAATATAGCAGGTAGAATTGAAAATAACAGCTCCTTCGATATTCGGATTTGATTCAAAGATTTCATCAAGTTTTGTGAAATTGTATACCGAGTCATTGATTTTCAACTCCACTTCATGCAGACTTCCGGTGAATCTCATTTCTTTTAGGTAACGGCAAAATCCCTCTCTACGGTTTCTTCCCTGATTAGAGTCATTCTTTCCGCTATGGATAATCCGTGCCATGAGAATATCGGAAGCGGGAGAGATTCTATCTGTCAGCAACCTGGCGGCAATAACTCCGGCATCATAAGATTCTGTACCGAAATAGGCTAGTTGATGTTGTCCCTCAATATTGGAATCAACATAAATATAGGGAATTTCGAATCGGTCGAGTTCCCGCGAAAGCCGGATAACTGAATCGGTAAACAATGTGGCAATTAACACACCGTCCACCTTCTTGTCCAACAGATTGCGGACTATATCATCAAAAGTTTTGTTGTCATACTGGTCAAAAAAGAGTTTCGTGATAGTTATATTATAAGCCCCCATTTCGGATGCAGCCTTATCAATGCCTTCCGAAATGGCTTCCCAATACTCTCCCTGAGCAAAAGACGGGGTGATTGCAATAAAGTGATACTGTTTCTTAGACGCCAATGAACGTGCCATGAGATTAGGCTGGTAATTAACCATCTCCAGAATAGCCTGCACTTTTTTCCTGTTTTCTTCAGATACCCGTCCACGATTATGAATGACTCTATCCACCGTACCGACAGAGACACCCGCCATTTTAGCGATGTCTACAATACGAATATTTGAGAATTCTTTGTCCATTCTTAATAAGTATCTTGTTTTTCGTCGACAAAAGTAAAATGAATTATTGAATTAAGCAATAGTGTGTGCGCACACACATGAAGTCATAAAACGAACTATAAAACTAATTATCAAACACTTACCTCAACGACAACAAACATATACATGTTATTAAACATAAGAAAAAAGATAAAAACATTAAGAAAAAGCACTCCAGAGAATGGATACAGAAAAGAAAAGAAAGACTTTTGATCACTGAAAAAAGACAGAAAGAATAGAGAAATGGTAAAGTGTGCACGAACACATGAAAATATTCAGTGTATATAAAAGCAAATAGAATGGTAAAAAAGAAATTGGTAATCAATTAGATGTTAACTGATTACCAATTCTGGGAATGTTATTTTTCCCATTTTTCTTTTGCTTTTCCAGCGACTTTATCAGCTTCTGCTGCCACTTTATCAGCTATTTCAGCTCCGGTTTCTACCGCTTTCAATCCAAGATTCATTGCTTTCTTCTCTGCACAAGCTGCTGCCACCTCAGCATCACGACCAATGCGGTGGATAGCGTCATAAATTTCACTTTCCAGTTGTTTAGCTTTTGCTGTACGTGAAAGACGATAAACAACAGCACCAAGGATAGAACCTATTCCGAGTCCAATCCAGAAATTTCCATGTCTACATTCCATAATTAAGTTCAGTTTTTTTAGATTAAAAATAAATTATATAAAATACCTATTTGGATTTTGAGAATAAAGAAGCAATCCATAATACAAGAATAGCCCCCACTGTAGAAGTTATCAAACTTCCTATCAATCCCGAGGCTGCAAGTCCGAAAAGGGCAAATACCCAACCGCCTAATACACCTCCTAGAATACCAAGTAATAAATTTATTACAAGACCAAAACCTCCGCCGCGCATAATTTTGCCTGCAAGGAATCCGGCCACAATACCAATAATAATATACCAAATAAAGCTCATATCATCCTCCTTTTTTATTTAACAACAGCAGGTGTGGCGAATGGTTCAGTCAGTCAAAAATGAATTAACGACAATTTACAATCCTTAGTTCTAGGGTTTTATTATCAGAGACTATTCTCTTGAAGTAAAAAAAGAGTCTGCCAAAGAAATGACTTCACAATCCGGACAAACTATCTTTATACCCTGCTCGGCAGTCTTATCCGCTTCAATCGAGGACAGACAACCTTTAAAATAATCTATCGCCAGCACTACTTTCTTCATATCATATAGAATTAATCGTAGCAAATATATTGAGAAACGGGAAGTTTGCGTACCTTTGCAGCCAATTTTTCAGGAACATCTCTAAAGAACAGGTATTATGGTACAGAATCAGGAACAACCCGTAGGAAAAATTACATTCTCCATTTTAATCGCATTGAGTCTCTCACATTGCCTCAATGACCTTTTACAATCGGTTTTATCGGCCTCTTATCCTCTATTCAAAGATGACTTAGGACTTAGTTTCGCTCAAATCGGACTGATAACATTGGTTTATCAACTTTCAGCTTCGGTTTTTCAGCCGATTACGGGAATTATCTTTGATAAATATCCCGTCGCGTGGTCATTGCCTATCGGAATGAGCTTCACTATGATAGGGCTGATAAACTTAGCTTTTTCTGATAATCTTTATTGGATATTATTGTCTGTATTCTTAATCGGAATCGGTTCTTCCGTATTGCACCCGGAAGCCTCGCGCATCACATTCCTTGCTTCGGGCGGGAAACGCGGATTGGCACAGTCACTCTTTCAGGTGGGTGGTAATTTTGGCGGTTCATTAGGCCCTTTACTAGTAGCTTTACTGGTAGCTCCCTATGGAAGACAACACCTTCTTATATTCGCATTTGTCGCATTGGCAGCAATTGCCGTCATGTATCCGATATGTAAATGGTATAAGTCTTATCTCAATCGTATGAAGGCTCAGACGGTCAGCATCAGAAAGCCGGTCCACCTCCCTTTACCAATGGATAAAACGGCTATTTCTATCGGTATATTATTGATATTGATTTTCTCAAAATATATCTATATGGCAAGTCTGACCAGTTATTATACATTTTATCTGATTCACAAATTCAATGTTACGGTACAGGAATCACAGCTATATTTATTCATATTCTTAGTTGCTACCGCTATCGGGACATTGATTGGCGGTCCTGTGGGCGACCGTGTCGGTAGAAAATATGTTATTTGGGCCTCAATTTTGGGAGCTGCCCCGTTCAGTTTATTAATGCCTCACGCTAATCTGGTATGGACTATTATTCTTAGTTTCTGCGTAGGATTGATGCTTTCTTCCGCTTTTCCCGCCATATTACTTTATGCACAAGAGTTGCTTCCGACCAAGCTCGGATTAATATCAGGACTGTTCTTTGGATTTGCTTTCGGAGTTGCCGGCGTTGCATCGGCTGTGCTTGGTAACTTAGCGGATAAGACGAGCATTGAGTATGTTTACAATATCTGTGCTTATATGCCGTTGCTGGGATTAGTCACGTTCTTTCTGCCTAATTTGAAGAAACAGAAAATATAAAATAATATCCTCAATATAGAAAATAGTCGGCACGCATCCTCACGATGCATGCCGACTCACAAGTTAAGGTCAAAGTCAAAAAATTAAGAGAGCTATTTATATGTTAGGATTAGCATTAATTTCTTTTTGCGGGATAGCATACAAATAATAAGTGCTATTTACTATAAACGGCTTTCCGTTCGGGAAGTTAAGAAACCAATGTCCCAATGGATTACGTTTGGCAAAGCTACCATCTTCCTGCCAACAGTCTACTTCCATTTTTTGTTCATCTTCCGACAAGGCTGTACGCTCCACAGCTTTTTGTGTACGAAGTACATCTGTAATACCAAATCCTTCTCCCCAAAGTTCGCGGCGACGTTCCATCAGAATCTCATTGATTACATCTTCCTGTGATTTTCCCGTTACCTCATAATCCCCTACTCCACGGGCATTACGCAACGTGTTCAAGGGTGCAACAGCCTGCGCCAACGCCACGCCATCGCGTACTTTTGCTTCAGCTTCTATCAAATACATTTCAGCAGCACGCATCAAGACCAAGTCAGCCGTATCATCTGCACGCATATGGAATTTCTTATATCCCAAATATCCTTCACGCATCCACTGAAACAAAGGCAAACGAATATCACCTTCGGTAAAGGTATCTTTTAAATGAGGATCAGCCATAAAACTGCTATAAGCTCCGACGTATGTGGCATCCAAATAATAGAAGTTATAGCTGGCATCCGATTGGGAAGGTATTTGAGGGAATCCCCATATCCATTCCTTATTGGAGATATTATTAAATCCTTCGTATTCGGCAGTGGTTGTCATCAGAGAATATCCTTCACGGGCGGATTCGGCAGCTTTTGCGGCTTCTTCCCATTGTCCGGTCAGCAAGTAGGCACGAGCCAGAAGGCCGTTGACGACTGCTACATTCGGCTTGAACTTCTGGTTATCACCACTGCGAACATAGTTTTTCAAATAATCCTGCGCCAAGTTCAAATCGTCAAAAATACGCTGGTAAACCTGTGCCACTGTCGATTTTCCTTTCGGCACTGTCTCATTATTACTCGGTTCGGTATAAATAGGAACACAAGGCGCATCCTTATCCTTCAAATAGGTAAATTGATAATGCTGTACCAGATGCAAATAGCAGAAAGCACGCAATGCCAATGCTTGTCCCTGTACCTGTCGGAGTTCTTCCGAATCCCCCTTGATAGAAATGGCAGTATTGCAATTATCTATCGTTTTATATATCAGATACCAGGCAAACTCTGTTCTACTGTTCGAAGAAAGTGCTATATCATTAAACTGATACGAAGAATTAAAACCATATTTCGGACGGGAAACAACATCACTTGCCATCATATCATCCAGACACTGAAGTGCCCGATAACCAATATTGGCATAGGTACTTGAATAATCGAACAGATTATACCAGGCACCATTTACAAGTGCTTCCGCATTTTCGGGTACAGATACCTTATCCGAACTTACCGCATCTGTGGGATCTGTATCCAAAAAGCTACTGCTACAGCTCGTTGCCAGAAAAAGACCGGCAACAGCTACAAGAATGGATTGTATTTTTATTTTTCTCATAATTTAGTCTGAATTTAGAAAGAAATGTTGATACCTCCGGAAATGGTTCGCATAGCCGGATAACGGTAATAAGTGATACCGGTAATTCCCTGTTCAGGGTCCAGTCCTTGATTCCGATGAATGGTAAACAGATTATCTCCTTGCACATACACCTGCACACTGCTCAATGACAACTTACTGATCCACTGTTTGGGCAAGTTATAGGAAAGTGTCAGGTTTTTTAATCGCATATACGAATTATTCTGCAAGAAACGGGTAGAAGCCGAGTTCCAGTTATTAGAAGTAGTACTCAAGGCAGGAACATCTGTATAACGATTGTCGGGCGTCCATCTTCTTAGAATCTCCGTCGACCAGTCGCGTCCTTCCAAGCTACCATTGTGCAGAATCATCGTTATATCACGATTGTAGATATATCCACCGATACTATAGGCAAAGATGGCCGAAAGATCGAATCCTTTCCAGGAAAGAGACGTATTGAATCCGCCATACACCTTCGGAAGAGACGACTTATTGACATAATAATAGTCAGCCGAACTATAATCGTTTGTTGTGACACGTCTTCCAGTCGGATTTTTATTTGCATCTTTCTCATCCATATACCACAGCGGATCTCCATTTTCCGGATCTACTCCTGCCCACTCTATCATGTAGAAATCGTAGACCGAACGGCCTACCTGCAACTTGTTCACGCCACTTCTCGGCATATCCTTCAAAGGAAGGTCCGTCACCTTATTCTTATAATGCGTCAGGTTCATTCCCAGTTTCCATACCCAACCGTTCTGATTAATAATCGTTCCGTTAAGAACCATTTCAATACCCGTATTTTTTAACGCTCCCACGTTTTCGTCAATAGAGCCATATCCCAAAGAAGGAGCTATCGGACGCGAATAAAGCAAATCTTTCGAACGACGGGTAAAGAAGTCGAACGAACCGGAGAAACGGTTGTTAAACAGAGAAAAATCAATGCCGACATTAAAGTTCAGGTTCGTTTCCCATTTCAGATTTGGGGTTGCCATGCGGTCGGACACCAACGCATTTTCTCCCAAGTTGGAAACAATTGAATAAAGCCCTTTGCTTGCATAGTATGTACCCAGGTTGTCATTTCCTTGCGCACCATAACTCATCTTCAACGTCAGGGCAGAAAGCCAGTCTGAAGTGGAAGCCATAAAACTTTCCCGATCGACACGCCATGAAGCACCCAATGACCAGAAGTTTCCCCAACGAGTCTCCGGTGCAAAACGGGAAGAACCATCACGTCGATAAGAAGCAGAGAAGAAATACTTATTCCGGTAGTCATAGAGTAACTGGGTAAGATAACCAACCAAAGCATAATCAATACGATAGCCCGAACCTCCTGTCAATTGCGAACCCACTACCAGTTCCGGCATATCAGGTTGCGCCATTTTAGAACGTGAAGCCGTCAGTTCATCATACCGATAAGAGTAAGACTCCATACCGGCAAGGACATTCAAATGATGTTCACCGATAGTCCTGTCATACGTGACAATATTATTCCACGTCCAGGAGAAAGTACGGGTATTCAACCGACTGACACCACCTCCGTTTTCCTTGGCAGGACCCAATTTCGGGTTTGTATAATCCAACGTATTGTAGTTTATCAAATCGAAATTAAAACTTGTCTTGAATTTCAATCCTTCAATAATCGTAGCTTCCAGAAAAGTACGACCGGAAACTTCATCTTTCATCCGTTCCGATTTGTCCAAAGGTAAAGTGGCGGGCAAGTTCCAGTTCGCCATAGAGCCTGAAGGACGGTAAGAGCCGAAATCGTAAATCCGGTTTCCGCTATCGTCCAGTTTATAGCTTCCGTCGGTATTCATCTCATAAATCGGATAAAAACCGGGCATTGTACGTCCTGCTGTAATTACATTGCTGGTTTTAGAATCTGACGATACCGGATAATTCTGCATGGAATGGGCGAAACTCAAATTGACGCCACCCTTCAACCAAGAAGTTATTTCACTGGTTATATTCGAACGAAGATTAAAACGCTGGTAACTGGATTCGAGTGCTATACCTTTGTCATTCAGGTATCCGGCGGAAAAGAAATACTGATTGGCTTTACCGCCACCGGAAACACTCAAATTCAATTCCGTACGGAGTGCCTGCTGTTCCATAGCGTCACTCCAGTCAGAATCCCATAACGGACGGGCGCCCGCTACCAATTTTCCGTCCGTACCGACAGGCTGCGCATACTGCGGACCGTAAGGATTGGGACCTCCACCCATTAATTTCGTCACCAAATCCCTGGAAGCCTGAGTGGCGGCAGTTACAGGAGTATAATCCGAGCTTTTGGCATATTGATTGCGCAGCGCTTCCCAATACAGTTCAAAGTACTGATTCGTACTGACACGGTCGTAATCACGGACAGCACGATTGGAACCTCCTAAAGACGCTTTCACTTTTACCGTCGCCTTCGAGTCCTGCTGTCCCTGCTTGGTAGTAATGATAATCACACCATTCGCACCACGCGAACCATACAAGGCAGCCGATGCGGCATCTTTCAGGACAGTCATTGAAGATATATCATCGGGATTGATAGAATTGACACTACCATCGAACGGAACACCGTCCACCACATACAGCGGGGCACTGGAAGCATTAATAGAGCCGATACCACGAATACGGATTTCCGCATCCGTTCCCGGCTGACCGCTTGCCGCACTTGCCTGTACACCGGATACAGTGCCTTCCAATACACGTGATACGCTGGAAGTCTGCAACTTCTCAATCTCGCCTGCCTTCATTGTCGAAGCAGCCCCGGTAAAGCTATATTTCTTGGCGGTAGCATAGGCTACTACCATTACTTCTTCCAGTTCCTTACTTTCGGAGTCCAGCGTCACGTTAATCACATTCCGGTTATTGACCGGTTGTTCCACTGTTTTCATTCCTACAAAGCGGAAAACTAACGTACCGTTGACGGGAGCTTCAATAGAGTAATTTCCATCAATATCGGTAATCGTACCGGAAGAAGCCCCTTTCAGTTGTACGGAAACACCGGGCAGTGGTTCCCCTTCGGAAGTTACTGTCCCCGTCACGCGTTTTTCCTGTTGTGTATTTGCATATATACTTCCTGCAAAAAACAGAAAAAACGCTGCTAATAAATGTAAATAGATTCTCATAATTTTGTGGCTTAATATTTATTTGCTTGCCGTAATTAACAGTATAGAGAAGTTTTTTGTTTAGGAAACGAAACATTTTTTAGATGATTGTTAGCATAAATCAGCGAAAGATAGTACTTTCGTGAAACGAACAACATCTATAACAGTAACGAAGAACCTTATGATGAAACGGCTTATTCTATCTTTCTTTCTGCTGCTGTCACTCTCTTTGCAGGCTCAAACTGAAAAGAGGGACAGTCTCATGAATGACAATATAGAAGCCGACTCGCTCACATCCGTCCGACCGAGCGCCTTTAAAAGAGCCATCAAAAAATTCATGAACTTCAGTGATTTCGATACGCTCTATATCAGTCCCAACCGATATAATTATGCGCTAATGGCCACTCATTTCAGCAACTTCGAATACTACTCGGTCAGTAGTGACCTGCCCCAACCTCAAAAGCTCAGTTTCTCCCCCAATCCACATAACAAAATCGGATTGTACTTTGGCTGGAGGTGGATTTTCCTGGGCTGGTCTGTTGATGTGGACGATATTTACAGGAAAACCAACCGAAAGAATAAAGGTACGGAGTTCGACCTAAGCCTTTACAGTTCCAAGCTGGGTGTAGATATTTTCTATCGTCGCACGGGAAACAATTATAAAATTCATAAAATCAGAGGATTCTATGACGAGATTCCTTCCAATTATTCCGAAAACTTCAATGGCCTGAAAGTAGATATCAAAGGCTTGAATTTATATTATATATTTAATAACCGGAAGTTTTCCTATCCGGCTGCTTTTAGCCAGTCAACCAACCAGCGTCGTAATGCAGGTACATTCATTGCAGGTTTTTCTATTTCAAAGCACAACCTTGATTTTGATTATGAAGAATTACCCGAGTATATTCAAGAAAAGATGAATCCGGGTATGAAAGTCAATAAAATCAAATACACCAATGCCAATATCAGTTTCGGTTATGCCTACAACTGGGTATTTGCGCGTAATTGCCTGGCTTGTATCTCTCTCACCCCCGCCATTGCCTACAAGGCTTCCGACGTAGATGCGGAAACCCACGAAGGAAAACAATGGTACAGTAAATTCAACCTCGACTTTCTGATTCGCGCAGGCATTGTCTACAATAACGGAAAGTATTTTGTCGGTTCCTCCTTTGTTGGAAAAAACTATAATTATCATCGGAACAATTTCTCTTTGGACAACGGATTCGGCACACTTCAAGTGTATGCAGGCTTCAACTTCCATTTGCGCAAAGAATATAGGAAGAAGAAATAAAAATACATACATCAGAAATCTCTAACTTGCTTGCTTATCCAAAGAATCTTTGTACATTTGCCCCGTTCTTACCTTTAAAACAAGAACCAAATGAAGAAACAACGTCATATACAGACCACACGTACCCTCCTTTCCCGTTTCCGCTACTGGGGCAGGAAGAACTATGCTGCCTTTGCAAGTATGGGACGTGAATTCCAAATCGGTCATCTGCATACCAATGTGGTGGACGTTGCCCTTCGCAAGCAGAATGCTGCACAAACTATCCCTTATCATACATTTATGACACTTCAAGAAATCAAAGACCAAGTGTTGGCAGGCATTGACATATCGCCCGACCAAGCCGCTTGGCTGGCCAATATGGCTGACAGCGAGGCGCTCTATGCCGCCGCGCACGAGATTACCGTCGCACGTGCTTCACACGAATTCGACATGTGTTCTATCATTAATGCCAAGTCCGGCAGATGTCCGGAGAACTGCAAATGGTGTGCACAATCCTCTCACTACAAGACGCAAGCCGAAGTCTACGACCTCCTTCCCGCTAAAGAATGTCTCCGACAGGCTAAATACAACGAAACCCAAGACGTCAACCGTTTCTCCCTCGTCACTAGCGGGCGAAAACCTTCTTCCAGACAGATAACCCAACTTTGTGATACTGTTCGCCATATACGACGACACTCGTCGATTCAGCTTTGCGCTTCCTTAGGACTACTTGACGAAAACGAATTGCATGCATTACACGATGCCGGAATTACCCGCTATCATTGCAATCTGGAAACTGCACCTTCCTATTTCCCGAAACTGTGCTCCACACATACGCAAGAGCAGAAACTGGCTACCCTCAATGCTGCCCGCCGTGTAGGTATGGATATTTGCTGCGGCGGTATCATTGGCATGGGAGAAACAATGGAACAACGGATTGAATTCGCTTTTACGCTGAAAGCACTGAATGTCCAATCCATACCTATCAACCTGCTGAGTCCGATACCCGGAACGCCGTTGGAGAACGAAAAGCCTTTGAGTGAAGAAAAAGTTCTCAGAACAATTGCCTTGTTCCGTTTCATTAACCCAACTGCTTTCCTGCGTTTTGCCGGAGGACGTTCACAACTATCTTCCGAAGCTATGAGCAAAGCGTTATACATTGGTATTAATTCCGCCATTGTAGGTGATTTACTCACTACACTCGGTTCCAAAGTCTCGGAAGACAAGCAAATGATCCTGAAAGAAGGGTATCAGTTTGCCAGCTCTCAATTCGACCGGGAACATCTATGGCACCCATATACATCCACCACCGATCCGCTACCTGTATACAAAGTAAAACGGGCGGACGGAGCCACTATCACCCTCGAAAACGGACGAACACTCATCGAAGGGATGTCATCCTGGTGGTGTGCAGTGCATGGATACAATCACCCGGCATTGAATCAGGCTGCCAAAGACCAATTGGATAAAATGTCTCATGTAATGTTCGGAGGATTGACACATGACCCTGCCATTGAACTGGGTAAATTACTATTACCTTTAGTACCACCCTCCATGCAGAAAATCTTCTATGCAGATTCCGGTTCGGTAGCGGTGGAAGTGGCTCTGAAAATGGCTGTACAATATTGGTATGCAGCCGGAAAACCGGATAAAAATAACTTTGTGACTATCCGTTCCGGATATCACGGCGACACATGGAATGCCATGTCCGTATGTGATCCTGTAACGGGAATGCACAGCCTTTTCGGTGCGTCACTTCCTGTCCGTTATTTTGTTCCGGCTCCTTCATCGCGTTTCGACGGTGAATGGAATCCTCAGGACATCGAACCGCTACGAAAAACAATAGAAAAACATTCGGAGGAACTAGCAGCGCTCATTCTTGAGCCTATTGTCCAAGGAGCAGGCGGTATGTGGTTCTATCATCCACAATATCTTCGCGAAGCGGAAAAGCTTTGTAAAGAGCATGGACTTCTTTTAATCTTTGATGAGATTGCAACTGGATTCGGACGTACCGGTAAACTTTTTGCCTGGGAATATGCCGGAGTAGAGCCGGATATCATGTGCATCGGGAAAGCATTGACAGGTGGATATATGACACTTTCTGCCGTATTGGCTAGTAATCATGTGGCAGATACTATCTCCAATCATGCACCGGGAGCCTTCATGCACGGTCCTACCTTCATGGGAAATCCGCTCGCTTGCGCGGTGGCTTGCGCGTCTGTCCGGTTATTACTCCAATCCGGCTGGCAGGAGAATGTGAAACGAATCGAAACACAATTAAAAGAAGAACTGGCACCTGCCCGGGAACTTCCACAAGTAGCCGATGTAAGGATATTAGGGGCAATCGGAGTAATTGAAATGAAGCGTCCGGTAAATATGGCATTTATGCAACGCCGTTTTGTGGAAGAAGGAATTTGGGTACGCCCGTTCGGAAAGCTCGTCTATCTGATGCCCCCCTTTATCATCACTCCCGAACAACTAAGCAAACTAACGACCGGATTACTCAAGGTAATCAGTGGAGAACGTAATAAAATATACATCAATAACTTATGATATCAGACCATATAAACCAAGAACTTCTTACTCTAAAGGAAAAGAAGAATTATCGCTCTCTCCCACCCCTCATCCACGACGGGCGGAATGTAATTCTGAACGGGCAACGGATGGTGAACCTGTCTTCCAATGATTATCTCGGACTGGCTAATAACATATCGCTGAGAAAGGAATTCCTAAAGACAATAACTCCTGAAACATTCCTGCCTACCTCTTCTTCTTCCCGATTGCTTACAGGCAATTTTACCGATTATCAAGAACTGGAACAACAACTGGCAGCCATGTTCGGAACAGAAAGCGCACTTATATTCAATAGTGGTTATCATGCCAATACAGGGATTCTTCCTGCCGTCAGCAATGCTCAGACATTAATTCTTGCAGACAAACTGGTACACGCCAGTTTGATAGACGGAATCAGGTTGTCATCTGCGAAATGTATCCGGTATCGCCATAATGACTTATCCCAGTTACAGCGATTGATTTCCGAGAATCACAATGCGTATGAGCAAATCATTATTGTCACCGAAAGTATCTTCAGCATGGACGGTGATGAAGCCGACCTTCATGCCCTTGTCCAATTAAAAAAAAGTTATTCCAATATTCTTCTTTACGTGGACGAAGCCCATGCTTTCGGTGTACGGGGAGACAACGGATTAGGATGTGCTGAAGAACAAAATTGCATCAACGATATAGACTTTCTGGTAGGAACATTCGGGAAAGCAATAGCCTCAGCAGGAGCTTACATTGCCTGCCGACAAGTTATCCGGGAATATCTAATCAACAAGATGCGCACGTTTATATTCACAACAGCCCTTCCACCCATAAATATTCAATGGACCTCGTGGATACTAGAACAACTACCCTCTCTCCAAGAGAAAAGGACACATTTGTTACGGATCAGCAACAAACTAAAGACTGCACTTGTCGACAAAGGATATAACTGTCCTTCGGTAAGCCATATTGTCCCTATGATTGTAGGGGCAAGTGAAAACACTATATGTAAAGCAGAAGAAATCCAACGCAAAGGATTCTATGCATTGCCGGTACGTCCGCCTACGGTTCCTGAAGGGACTTCACGCATCCGCTTCTCATTAACAGCGGACATCACCGAACACGAAATCGACCAACTTATAAAATTGATAAACGGATGAAACAGCATTTTATCATAAAAAATAATCAAAAGCATCTATTGCTTTTCTTCGCAGGTTGGGGAATGGATGAAACTCCATTTTTGCAAATCCGCCCGACCAATAAGGATTGGCTGATTTGTTATGATTATCGTTCATTAGAGTTCGATGCCATCATCTTGCAAGAGTATTCCGAAATTACCCTCATTGCCTGGTCCATGGGAGTATGGGCAGCTTCTCAGATAATGAAACAATATCCATCCCTGCCCCTCTCCCAAAGTATCGCTATCAATGGCACCCCTTATCCTATACATGAAACGAAAGGGATCACTCCTGCCATTTTCGAAGGGACATTGCAAGGTTTGAACGAACAATCCTTGCAAAAGTTTCAAAGACGGATGTGTGGTTCAACAGCCGGTTACAAAACTTTTCAGACAGTAGCTCCCCAACGTTCCATTGAAGAACTCAAGGAAGAACTTGCTGCCATACAAAAGCAATACTTATCATTACCACCTTCGGACTTTGCATGGCAAAAAGCCATCATAGGAAAGAACGACCATATCTTCCTGCCGGATAGCCAATGGCTGGCATGGAGAAACAAAGTGGATTCTCTTGAGTATACAGAAGCCGCCCACTATCAACAAGAACTTTTTGATAACGTAATCATGCATATCAACTAATTATTGATTTATGGATAAACAACTAATTTCAAAACGTTTCTCTAAAGCCATTGCTACCTATCCACAGGAAGCAAACGTACAGCGGCAGATTGCAGATAAAATGATTCACCTGCTTACAAAACATATATCCTTCCCCTGTTCTAAAGTAATTGAGTTCGGATGCGGTACGGGCATTTATTCCCGTATGCTGCTCCAGGCTCTACGACCGGAAGAATTATTCCTGAACGACCTTTGCCCGGAGATGAAATACTGCTGTGAGGATATACTAAGAAAAGAGCAAGTATCCTTTCTTCCGGGAGATGCAGAAATCGTTCCTTTCCCTACTGGAAGCACATTGATAACTTCCTGTTCCGCGTTGCAATGGTTCGAATCTCCCGAAAACTTTTTCAAAAGATGCAATGCTTTGCTCAATAAACAAGGCTATTTCGCTTTCAGCACTTTCGGGAAAGAGAATATGAAAGAGATACGAGAGCTAACAGGAAGCGGACTCCCTTATCGTTCACGGGAAGAACTTGTAACAGCCCTGTCAACTCACTTTGACATACTCCATTCGGAAGAAGAACTTATTTCTCTTTCGTTTGATAATCCCATAAAAGTACTTTATCATTTGAAGCAGACAGGAGTAACAGGAGTAACCGGCACATCTTCCCAACAACTGCGGACACGCCGTGACTTGCAGTTATTCAGTGAACGTTACACACAAGAATTTACTCAGGGCACTTCAGTATCCCTGACTTACCACCCCATTTATATTATCGCAAAAAAGAAAAAAGTATGAAACAGAATGTATATTTCGTAAGCGGCATCGACACCGATGCCGGTAAGAGCTACGCCACCGGATTTCTAGCTCGTGAATGGAACAAGAACGGACAACGTACCATCACTCAAAAATTCATCCAGACAGGAAACGTCGGTCATTCCGAGGATATTGACTTGCATCGTCATATTATGGGAATCCCCTTTACAGAAGAAGACAAGGAAGGACTCACTATGCCGGAAATATTCTCCTATCCTGCCTCTCCACACCTCGCTTCCCAACTGGATAACCGTCCCATTGACTTCGGTAAAATCAAACGTGCTACGGAAGAATTGAGTGAACGATATGATTATGTCCTACTCGAAGGCGCAGGCGGTTTAATGGTTCCATTAACTACAGAACTTCTGACAATAGACTACATTGCCCAAGAGAATTATCCTCTTATTTTTGTTACTTCCGGGAAATTGGGAAGCATCAATCACACCCTTTTAAGCCTTGAGGCCATACAAAAGCGTGATATTGTACTGGATACGGTACTTTACAATATGTATCCCACCCCAAAAGATAAAACGATTCAGAATGATACGATGAACTTCATTCAAAACTGGTTGAAGAAGTATTTTCCGAACACGAAGTTTATATTGATTCCGGAAATAAAAGACTTATGACTTCAAAAGACTAGCCTCACTATTTAGCAGGCTAGTCTTTTGTTTCTACAGACCACTTATTCGATTACCATGATGCGGTCATTCAGCCCAACCTTCATATTATCTTCTATGAACACTTCTTTCACAACGCCGTCGGTCACCGCACGAATCTCATTTTCCATTTTCATGGCTACCAACACACAGAGCGGATCGCCGCGTTTCACGCTATCACCCTTCTTTACGTATGTTTTCAGGATCACTCCCGGCATAGGAGCCTGAACCACCTGACGTCCCACAGCTTCCGCCCCGCTACGGGCATTGTGTATCTTTTCCATTTCTCCCTGCAACTCAATCTGATAAAGCTCCCCCTTATTCATTATAGTATATGAATTATTGGAAGAAGGAGAAATCTGTACTCCATGTGAATGATGGTCGATGATGATTGAATGGATAGAGTCACCCCCCATATTGTAATCGACCTCATATACCTTGCCATTGACTGCAATCTTCTTGATTGGCCCATCTTCCAGAATTTCCACCTTATATTCACTATCCGGCATATCCTGAAGTTTGGCATAATATGTAGCCAGTGTTGTACCCATAAGCTATTTCTTTAGTTTTTAGTTTAATAATTATTGGCTGTCATTTGCAACTTACCGTAATATTTCCAGAGCGACTCTCCCACTACCGGAAGCGTCGTTGCACGCGAGGCGGCCTCCTTCTCCCGTTCGTAATGCCTTACTGCGGCAGCTATGACGGCCACCGTCGGATCAGTATTCTGCCGGCGTTTCAAATCTTCCTTATCGAAGCGTGTATCAATAAAAGTAGTATCATACTTTCCTTCCAGAAATGCCGCATTCTTCAATACACGCTGATGGAAAGGAATCGTCGTCTTGATACCCAAAATCTTATATTCGCGCAACGCACGCGCCATATTCGAAATAGCCGATTCGCGGGTACGTCCCCAGCAACAGAGTTTTGCAATCATCGGATCATAATGCAGCGAAACTTCAAATCCGGCATAAGCCGCACTATCCAGACGCAGGTTACGTCCTTCGGGAGCCTCACGAACCGTAATCACACCGGGAGAAGGCATAAAGTTATTTTCCGGATCCTCCGCATAAATACGGCATTCAATAGCAGCTCCGCTAAACTTTATATCATCCTGTTTATAAGGCAGAGGATTGCCCGCAGCCACGGTTATCATATCACGTACCAGATCGACACCGGTGCATTCTTCCGTCACCGGATGTTCCACCTGCAAACGGGTATTCATTTCAAGGAAGTAGAAATTCTGATCCTTATCCATCATAAATTCCAGGGTTCCGGCACTATAATAACCGATTCTCTTACAGGCTTCCACAGCAACCTTCAGCATTTTCTTCCGGGTATCTTCCTTTACAAAGGGAGACGGAGATTCCTCAATCACCTTCTGATTCCGTCGTTGGATAGAACATTCACGCTCTCCCAGATGAACGACATTACCATATTTATCCCCCATAATCTGTACCTCAATATGATGCGGGTTTTCTATATATTTTTCGATATAGACAGCGTCATTACCAAACGAAGTCCCGGCTTCAGATTGAGACAGACGGAGAGCCGCCTCCACTTCCTCTTCGGAGCGTACCAGACGCATCCCCTTCCCTCCACCTCCGGCAAGTGCTTTCAGCATGATAGGATAACCGACTTCCTTAGCCACCTTTTTCACTTCCTCGATTCCCTGCACAGGCGCTTCTGTTCCGGGCACAATAGGAAGTCCTGCTTCACGCATAATTTTACGGGCTTCCGTCTTGATTCCCATTTTAGCTATAATGTCGGCACCCGGACCAATAAAAATCACTCCTTCTTCTTCGCAACGACGAGCAAAATCCGCATTTTCCGACAAGAATCCGTATCCCGGATGAATGGCGGCTCCGGTCTTTTTGGCAATGGACAATATAAGTTCCGGCTTCAGATAGGAAGTATCTTCGGGTGATTCGGAGATACAATAGGCTTCTTCGGCATAACGGACGTGCAAAGCTCCCCGATCTACATGGGTATATACAGCTACCGTTGAAATATTCATCACCCGGCACGTACGAAAGATGCGCATGGCTATTTCACCACGATTAGCTACTAATATTTTCTTTATCATAATCTTTTTCTTTTTAATGAATACTCTCCATTCTCAACTCTCCACTTCTTAAAGCGGAATATTCGAATGCTTCCGGGGTGGATTGGACTGCCGCTTGTTGGCAAGCATCTCGAAGCTGCGAATCAGGCGCAAACGGGTCATTGCCGGATCAATCACTTCATCTACATATCCCAGTTCTGCCGCACGGTATGGATTCGCGAACTTTTCCCGATAGTCGTCCTGAAGTTCTTTCCGCTTCTCTGCGGGAGCCTGCGACTTTTCTATTTCTTTCTTGAAAAGGATGTTTACCGCTCCGTCCGGTCCCATTACTGCAATCTCGGCAGTGGGATAAGCCAGGTTCACATCACCACGGATATGTTTGGAACTCATGACGTCATAAGCTCCTCCGTATGCCTTACGGGTGATAACCGTAACTTTCGGAACGGTAGCCTCACAATAAGCATACAGCAACTTCGCCCCGTTACGAATAATACCGCCGTATTCCTGATCTACTCCCGGAAGGAATCCCGGCACATCCACCAATGTCAGCAAAGGTATATTGAAAGCGTCGCAGAAACGGACGAAACGGGCAGCCTTGACAGATGCATTAATATCCAAAGTCCCTGCCAGTACCAACGGCTGGTTAGCAACGACTCCCACCGTCTTTCCGTTCAGACGGATATAACCGGTAACAATATTCGCCGCAAATTCCGCCTGAAGTTCGAAGAAACTGTTATCGTCAGCCACGGCCTCAATCATTTCCTTGATATCATAAGGTTGGTTCGGATTCGTAGGAACCAAGTTAGAAAGTTCCGGAGTCAGGCGAGTGGGCGAATCGCTCGTTGCTACAAACGGAGGTTCCTCCATATTATTTCCCGGCAGATAAGAAATCAGTTCGCGGATATAGTTGATACATTCAATATCATTTTCTGCGGAAAGATGAGCCACGCCGGATTTGGTCATGTGCACGCCTACTCCACCCAGATCTTCCTTGCTCACCTCCTCCTGTGTCACACTTTTCACGACATCAGGGCCGGTAATAAACATATAGCCGGAATTTTTTACCATGAGAATAAAGTCAGTCAGTGCAGGTGAATAAACAGCTCCCCCGGCACAAGGTCCCATAATCGCACTTATCTGCGGAATCACTCCCGACGCCATAGAGTTGCGCAGGAATATTTCGGCATATCCTGCCAGAGAACGGACACCTTCCTGAATACGCGCACCTCCCGAATCATTCAGTCCGATGATAGGTGCCCCCATTTGCATCGCCATATCCATCACCTTGCAGATTTTCTTGGCATGTGTTTCTGAAAGAGCTCCTCCGAACACGGTAAAATCCTGTGCAAAGACATAAACCAGGCGCTTGCCGATCATGCCATAACCGGTGACAACTCCGTCTCCTGCAAACTTCTGTTTCTCCATACCGAAATCGGTACAACGATGAGTAACCAACTTGTCCAGTTCAATAAACGAACCTTTTTCCAAAAGTAATTCGATACGTTCGCGGGCGGTGAGTTTGCCCACGGAATGTTGTTTTTCAATGCGTGCGTCGCCGCCGCCTTTTTCTGCTTTCCTGTTCAGTTCTTCCAGGTTCTTGATAAGCTCTTTCATAGGCTCTATTTAATTTAAAATTGTATGTGTGTAAAAATAAGCAGTAATAAATAGAATCATTGTCATATTGATTACACAAAGGTATTTTATATAATGAACGCACGACATCCCGAAAATGTTAGCATTTATGCCTTTAAACATCTTTATTTATTCTTCAAGGCATCATTTTTTTGCAGACGGAGACAACAAACACCCGTTCTTTACTGTTTATCGCGTATCATTTTTAATAAAATCTAGACCCTAACAAAATGAGAACAATTAAATTTTTACTAGCAGCCGGTTTCCTGCTCATGTCCGGTACAAGCATTTATGCGCAAGTACAACGGAACGAAGCCTATCTACCTAAATTCGCTATCAAGACCAATGCCCTCTATTGGGCAACCTCCACGCCCAACCTCGGCTTCGAAGTGGGACTGGCAAAGAAACTCACCCTCGACATATCGGGTAATTACAACCCGTGGAAATTCGGAGATGACCGCCAGATTAAACATTGGCTTGTTCAGCCGGAACTGCGTTACTGGCTTTGCGAACGTTTCAACGGAAGTTTCTTCGGTCTGCACGGACATTACGGAGAAATGAATGTCAGCAACCTGAATATCTTCGGAATGGGGCACGACCGTTACGACGGGAATGTATACGGAGCGGGTATCTCTTATGGTTATCAATGGATAATAAGCAAACGTTGGAGCATGGAGGCCACCATAGGCGTCGGATATGCCCACCTGAAATATGATAAATACGCCCGTGGCGACGGAGGAGAGAAGCTGGGACATAACAACCGTAATTACTTCGGTCCAACCAAAGTCGGTTTAAGCTTCATTTATATCATCAAATAATCGAACCTTCCAAAAACTTACAAAGATGAAAAGAAAACTTATCTATCTATTTATAGCCTTTGCCGCCGCAATATTGCCGGCACATGCACAGAAATTTCTGAATGATGAACTCACTCTCTCCAATGTATCGTTATGGCAACAAGGCAACTCGCTCTATGTCGGAATGACTTTTGACATGAGCAAACTGACAATAGGCTCCACCCGAAGCCTCAGCCTGATTCCTTTATTGACAGACGGACAGCACAACGTCCCCCTGCAAGAAATTATCGTCAACGGTAAAAGACGCGAAAAGGCCTATATCCGCGGACTAGCCATTACCAAACAGGAACCGACTGCTCTTATCGTCCCTTATAACAAACGGGAGACTTTTAATTATACGCAGATCATTCCATATAAGCCTTGGATGAGCAACGCCTCCTTACAGCTCGTAGAGAATTTATGCGGCTGTGGCAATTATCAGGAGATGAACGCGCAAGAATTAATCACCAACGACGTATCTACCGAAGCCAAACGGTTAAGTGCCATGTCTCCTTTCGTCGCCTATATCCAGCCTACGGTAGAAGTTGTGAAAAACCGTAGCGAACAATATGAAGCTCATCTGGATTTCCCGGTCAACAAATCAGTTATCCTTACCGACTTTATGAATAATCATACCGAACTGGTGAATATTCATTCCATGTTCGACAAGATTCAGAATGATAAGAACTTGACTATAAAAGGAATCGGAATCGAAGGTTTCGCCTCTCCCGAAGGACCGCTGGCCTTCAATGAACAGCTTTCCAAGAAACGTGCGGAAGCCTTGAAAGATTATCTGGTCAAGAATGAGAAAGTTTCTTCCAAACTTTATAAAGTGACTTTCGGCGGCGAAAACTGGGACGGACTGGTGAAAGCTTTAAAGTCCTCGTCCATGAAAGACAAGGAAACTTTCCTGAATATTATCAAGAATACAACTGATGACGCCAAACGGAAACAGGAAATCATGCGTGTGGGCGGTGGAGCTCCCTATCGTAGTATGCTCAAGGAAATCTATCCGGGATTGCGTAAGGTGAATTGTAAGATCGACTATACCGTCGTCAATTTCGACGTAGAACAGGGACGCATCATCATTCGTGAGAATCCGAAGTATTTGAGCCTGAATGAAATGTATCAGGTAGCCAACAGTTATCCGAAAGGTAGCAAAGATTTCGTGAATGTATTCGATATCGCAGTACGTATGTATCCTACCGACCAGGTAGCCAACCTGAATGCCGCTGCCGTCGCCTTATCACAGAAAGACTTGAATACAGCCGTGAAATATATGGAAAAAGCAGACCATACAACTGCCGAATTTATGAACAATACCGGAGTTTACAATTTCCTGAACGGAGATATCCAACGTGCTATGGCCGCATTCGAACAAGCTGCCAAATTAGGTAACGAAGCAGCTCAGACGAACCTGAAACAGTTACAGCAAATATTAAATGTGAAAATGAAATAAATAGAAAAATCTATTTGCCGCATCGACCCAAGTGAGACGTTTGTTTGTTATACTCATAACAAATGAACGTCTTACTTTTTAAAACCAGACTATTATGACCTTGATTCTTGCTATCATTCCGGTACTATTATTAATCATATTAATGGTATTCTTCAAAATGCCGGGCGACAAAAGTAGTATTATTTCCTTAGTGGTAACCATGCTGATTGCACTTTTCGGCTTCACCTTTTCTGTGGACAATCTGTTTTATTCCTTTCTATACGGAGCGTTAAAAGCTGTCTCCCCTATTTTAATCATTATACTAATGGCTATTTTCAGCTACAACGTATTGCTGAAAACAGAAAAAATGGAGATTATAAAGCAACAGTTCGCTTCCATTTCCACCGATAAGAGTATTCAGGTATTGTTATTGACTTGGGGATTCGGCGGATTGCTGGAAGCGATGGCGGGATTCGGAACGGCAGTTGCTATTCCGGCAGCGATTCTTATCAGCCTGGGGTTCAAGCCGATATTCTCGGCTACGGTCAGCTTGATAGCGAATAGTGTGGCTACTGCTTTCGGAGCTATCGGAACGCCGGTGCTCGTACTGGCAAAGGAGACGAATCTGGATGTTCTGAACCTTAGTACCAATGTCGTATTGCAATTATCAGTCCTCATGTTCCTTATTCCGTTTGTATTGCTTTTCCTTACCGACCCCAAACTGAAATCACTCCCCAAGAATCTGTTCTTGGCTTTATTGGTAGGCAGTGTTTCTTTAATCAGCCAATACCTCGCAGCCAGATATATGGGAGCGGAATCTCCGGCTATCATCGGAAGCATCCTGTCTATCATCGTCATCGTCCTTTATGGCAAACTGACTGCATCCAAAAAAGAAAAGGCACGGAAAAGCTCGTTGAAAACGAAAGATATTCTGAATGCATGGAGTATTTATCTGCTTATTCTCGTCCTTATTATTCTTACAAGCCCACTATTCCCGGGATTGCGCCAGACATTGGAAAATAACTGGATAACGAAAATCAGTCTGCCTATCAATGCTTCTACCGTAAATTACACTATTTCATGGCTGACTCATGCGGGAGTATTGCTTTTCGTGGGTACTTTTATCGGCGGATTGATACAGGGAGCAAAAGTAAAGGACTTGTTCACCGTACTTTGGAATACGGTGAAACAATTGAAAAAAACTTTCGTCACGGTTATCTGCCTGGTCGGATTATCCACCATTATGGACGCTTCGGGAATGATTGCCGTTATTGCCACGGCACTCGCCACTGCTACCGGAAGTTTATATCCGCTGTTCGCACCGGTCATCGGTTGCCTGGGAACATTTATTACCGGAAGCGACACCTCATCCAATATCCTTTTCGGCAAACTGCAAGCAAGTGTAGCGGGACAAATTCATGTCAGCCCCGATTGGCTTTCCGCTGCAAATACGGTAGGGGCTACGGGCGGTAAGATTATCTCCCCGCAAAGTATCGCTATTGCCACTTCCGCCGGAAACCAGCAGGGTAAAGAAGGGGAAATCCTGAAAGCAGCTATTCCGTACGCATTAACTTATGTGCTAATTACCGGAATTATCGTCTATATTTTCAGTTAGTTCCCGAAAAGTATTTCTTTGTCGGAATAATTTTAATTCCATGAGGTTCTTCTTCAAATTTGGTGGTAAAATTAATTAAGAAAATAATAATTTGATAGTTGATAGTATTCTCCATTCTCCTCCTTCGGGAAGGAGGAGTACCCGTAGGGGGAGGTGGTAGGTGAATGCGTAAGTCATTTATTATCAACATTGTGTATCCACCTACCACCCCGGCTTTCAGCCACCCCTCCTTCCCCGAAGGAGGGGAATGGAGATACCACCGACTGGTTAAATTACCACCAAATTTGAAGAAGAATCTACATAATGAAAAAATATCTATCACGCTATCATTCATTTTAATAACCTCTTAATTATCAAAAGAATAAATATGATAGACAGTTCTTTTTCAATTTATCTATCATACTTTTATTGTAAAAAACGTATATCTATCATACCCAGCTTATACCTAATTCCAGTATAGCATTAAATAAAATTCTTTCTTTAAAGGCATAAGAATGCACGATCTATAGTAAGATAACCTATATCTAACGGCTTGACAATCTATTAGAAATAGTCGTATTTTTATAGCCCACACATGTGGGGTATACAGCCTGCATACGTGGGATATACGGTTTATACATGTGGGATGCACAGCCCGCATACGTGGGATACAAACTTAGAGCTGCTAAAGTTGGATTATCAACCCATGATAGTCGGATTTATACGGATTCATAGCAACAAAAACAAGCTATATTACGTCCGCCCATCCTTTATTCAACTATCTTATTGATGATAGATACTCTATTTTAGCTGTAAAAGTATGATAGATACATTCTAAAAAGCTATCTATCATACTTATTCTTCTAATAATTAAGAGGTTATTAAAATGAATGATAGCATGATGCATATTTTTTCGTTATGTAGATTATTTTGTTTAAATCTGTACGGCTTTGCTCTATTTTACTTCAATCATAAATGAAAGTCATTTATAGGTAATCAATATTACATAAATTCGCTACATTTGTACAATGATAATAGATAGGCTCAATACATCTTACTGATTGATAATGTCCAAACCTAAAACAAACTTACACATGAATACTGATTTTATAAACCTGACGAATGAAAACCTTACCGATGAACATTTATGTTGCATTATCCGCAGTAAGAAGTCTCATCCGGGTATTGATGCCAAACGCCAATGGCTTTCCGAGCGGCTGAGCGAAGGTCATATCTTTAGAAAATTAAATGCAAAGGCCACGGTTTTTATCGAATATGCCCCTCTTGAAACAGCTTGGGTTCCTATCATCGGCAACAACTATTATTATCTGTATTGTCTATGGGTGCTGGGTAGCTCCAAAGGAAAAGGATATGGAAAATCGCTCATGGAGTATTGTCTAGCTGATGCGAAAGAGAAAGGCAAATCCGGTGTTTGTATGCTCGGGGCAAAAAAACAAAAGAGCTGGCTTTCCGACCAGACATTTGCCAAAAAGTTCGGCTTTGAGGTTGTCGATACTACCGATAATGGATATGAATTGTTAGCTCTCTCTTTTGACGGAACAACACCCAAGTTTGCACCAAACGCCAAGAAACTAGAGATTGAAAACAAAGAACTGACAATTTATCATGATATGCAATGCCCTTATATTTATCAATACATTGACATAATAAAACAGTTTTGTGAAACAAATGACGTTCCTGTATCTTTCGTCCAAGTGGATACGCTACAAAAAGCAAAGGAGTTGCCTTGCGTATTCAATAACTTTGCCGTCTTTTATAAAGGTGTTTTCGAGACAGTGAACTTAACGAATACCGACTATTTAAAACGAATACTCAAAAAATAAATAACTCCGTTTTTCTCCTAATATCCTGCAAATTGATTGGTGATTAGCCTGAGAAGCCGGAGTATAATACTCCTTGACTATAACACATGATACACCACCTCATGCGCTTCCGTCAACAAAGATATGATACGGCTATTCCAAATAGACAATCTTCACTCGTGCACCATAATCCACAACCAAGTCTATCTCTTCCCTACCAAAAAATAAAAGACATATTTTAGCATTAACTAACTGTCTAAAGGAAATTTCGCCAAGTGTTCCGGCCAAATCGCCATTTCAGGGGAACTGTAATCCCTCTATCTTTGCATCAGAGAAAAAATAAAAAGAAAAGAATTATGAAACTAATCAAAAGTATTATGAGTGCCTTCGCTATCGTACTTGCTACCACTGCTTGCGCAGGAAACAGCGGAGAAAATAAAAAGAGTAATGAACCAACAAAAAAAGAAAATAAAATGGAAGTAATAGCATTAAATAAAGCGGATTTTTTGAAGAAAGTATATAATTATGAAGCCAATCCGAACGATTGGAAATTTGAAGGCAAACGTCCGGCAATTGTTGATTTCTACGCAACCTGGTGCGGCCCCTGTAAAGCGCTGCACCCTATTCTTGAAGAACTTAGCAAAGAATATAGCGGTAAAATAGATATCTATCAAATTGATGTGGACCAAGAACAGGATTTGGCCGCCGCTTTCGGCATTCGCAGCATCCCTACCTTGCTGATGATTCCGATGAACGAACAGCCAAGAATCTCACAGGGAGCTTTGCCCAAAGACCAACTGAAGAAAGCAATTGATGAATTTCTGTTGAAACAAAATAACGAAGCCAAGCAATAAACTTCGACTTTTTTCTCGTCATGGTAGCCGCCCTCTGTCAGTCTTTTGAAGATTGGCAGAGGGCGAATTTTATGTTCTTGAACAAACTTTCCCAAAATAAAAACGAACCTTATTCTACGTTTCTGATTAATTCACTATATTTACCACCATACCAAAAGAAACAAAATAGCTTATGGATATAACAAATAAAATATAGTCAGAAAAATACACATAAATACAGAACTATAAAATACCCAAAACAAATGAAGAAATTATTTTTATTAGCAGCGGTCCTTTTTTCTATCCCTGTTTTTTCACAAAGTGCCGACGAACGTATCGGAACACTTATCAATCAGTCGGACTGGTTCGGTCTGGAAGAAAACTATCCGATCTTAAAAGATTCCATGCAGGTTGATTTTCTTAAACTGATGTCGGAAATCATGATTGATTATAACTTCAACCGTCCGGATAAAGCAATAAGCGGCATCCGGAAACTACTTACCAATCACCAGAATGAAATTGGAGGTTCAAATGTACTTGGCATGACTATACTGGCCTGTCAAATAGACGGTTTAAGGGGCAATTATGCTTCAGCAGCGCAGAATGCACAAAGCATCATTGACCAGCTTAAAGCACAAAATGCAGAGAAAGAGGCTTATGAAGGACTTGAGCAGGTCTTTTCTTTCTATAGCAAATTGAGTAGCATCCCGGCACCAAGTATCACACGACCGGATTGCGATGTATCCGTCCCTATTGAAATAGAAAAAGTAAAACTACCGACAAGTGTTGAACCGAAGGGTTGGCGGGGTACAACAATTTTAATACCTGTTACAATCAACGGAAAAACATACCGCTTCATTTTTGATACCGGTGCCGGAACCAGTTTCATGTCCGAACGTTTTGCCAAAGAGGTAGGTGTACGTATGTTGAATGATTCGCTGACAATCAATTCAACGCTTCCCGGAGCTATGAACGGACAAATGGGAACAGTGGAGAATATGCAGATTGGTAGCATGATTTTCCATTATCCACTCATTACTGTTGCTCCGCCTAACGCGCTGGACAGTGTCATGAGGGTTGACGCAATTCTCGGCATGGATTTTATCAATTTGTTCGATGAACTGCGTATCTATCCGAAAGAAAAAAAAATTGTCTTTCCTGTATCATCTACACCGCTCCCCGCTTCGGGACGTAACATGATATTGACCGACCGCGCACTGAAAATAAAAGCAGAGGCAAACAATGGGGAAAAGCTCAAGTTGCACTTTGACACAGGATGTTCTACTGCCGGCTTGTATTACCGATATTATGAAGGCCATAAGTCCGAACTCGACGCTTCCGGCAAACGGGAACACATTACGGGTGGCGGCTTCAACATAGTGGTAACAAAAGAAATATTGCGTTTACCGTCCTTCCGCATAAAGGTCGGTAAAGTTCCGGTCGAATTGAAAAATCTTGCAGTGGATACTACAAACGGTGATTTCCAGACATCAGATGATGCAGGGATTATCGGTATGGATATGGTGAATCAGTTTGACTGCGTGACAATCAATCTAAAAGAAATGTTTCTAAAGCTTGAATAATATCCTTGCATTTCTTATACGGTTTTATGAAATTATCAAACGATTCGATGGAAAATGCATTAACTATATCCGACTTACTTCTCCGCAGAAAAGTGGCTTTAGCCAACAAGTCGGATATCTCATTGCAATGAGTCCTTCGCAGATATTTCTTTAAAGTCCTTTTGTTATCACCGGAAGCCCGAAGAATCCTTTCTGCAAAGTCAATGTCTTTGTTGCACCCTGTCGTGTCTTGTTATAAGTAGAGAGTGGTACATGCAATGTTTTCATAGTACCATTTGTAAAAGCTACTTCCAAATAGTACTCCTTACGTACACCGTCCGGTACATAACGCCTCTTACCTACCCGGCGGGTTTTCTTATGCGTCTCCTGATACTTCCTCTGCACTACAACTTCTTCTTCCTGCATGGAAGCAGGGTCTGCCAACCAATAGTTACCTACAAGAAACAGTGCATAACTCATAACTCCCACACATACCAAATGACACAAAAAATTAACTATTTTATTATCTCCGGCTGTCAGCCATGCCCACCTCATGTAGAAAGGAAATGTAGCAACAGCTATCATCAATGCCACTCCGACAGGTATCCACCACTCCGACAATGTATCTTCGTAAATTATATAGCCAATAACTCCTGAAATAAGAAGCAGAAAAAGCATCAGGACACGAAGAATTTGAATAAAAATATTTTTCATAATAATACTAAAATGTATCTGTTTGCAAATATACAAAGAAAAAATTCAGGTTAATGACAAATACAGTACAAGAAAAGGCAACTAACTCCCGATACCGATGAGCAAGTTGCCTTTAGACTTATATCAGTGAATATGATATCACTTATTTCATGCTATCATAAAGCGCTTTCGCTTCTGCTGCCGTGAATGCACGATTATACACCAGATAATCATCTATATAACCATCCATAAAGTTCTCATAAGAACGGGAGCCTTCTGCCCCTCTGTACATGGCACCGATGAAATAAGGCTTCCGATCAATTGGTTTCAAACCTTTATTGAGTGCTTCCGCTGCTTTTACTCCGTCAATATATAAATAGGTGCTTCCATTGGTATGAACACATACATAATGATGCCACTCTCCGTCTGTCATAGCTTTTGTCTTATAATCAGTCCAGTTTCCGGAAAGCCCAGAGTACTCAATGACATATCTTATAAACGGACTGGATTTTTGGAATCTAAACCAAGTCTGCTTATTCTTTCCGTCTGTACTTGCATTAGGACCGGCTCCATGCTGGAATACCCCCAGATTAGCAGCTGTTTTATTCGAAGTTTTCACCCAGAAAGAAGTAGTCACCGGAGTTGCCTGGAAATCTAATGCATCATTATCCGGCAACGACAAGAATGCATAATTCTGATTATCCTTACTTCTGAACTCAGCACAAGTAAATCCTTCCTTACGGGCAGGTGCATTAAAGTTGACATCCATATTATCTCCCAATTTAAGAATTTCCGGATGAATAGCATTGGGACCCATATCTTTACTGTCACCCTCGAACGGATAGAAAAGAACAATATCTTTACCCGGCAATACTGTGATATATCCTTCCTGTTCAGCTGTGGAAGTATTCATATCATTAGAAGCGACTAAAGTAACTTTATACTTACCGGCAGTTGAATAAGTAACAGTCGGGTTCTGCTCATTGGAAGTAGAAGGTGTTCCTCCTTCAAACGTCCAGTTCCAACGGGTAGGACGTCCCAAGCTAGTATCCTTGAATGATATGACTCCCCCTTCTATAACCATACGCCGGTCTGCCGTAATATCTGCAGCAACTGAATTCTTATCAATAATATTCAAATAATTCTCTTGCGTAAGCGTAGCCGTTGTCTTAGGATTAGTAACTGTTAATTTAACAGAGTAAACTCCCGGCTCAAATACTAAACTCGGATTCTGTTCCGTTGAGGTGACGGTACGGCCTTCTGCAGGAATAAATTCCCACAACCAAGTAGACGGGAATCCTACGGACATATCTGTGAAACTAATAGATTCATCACTCAATGCCTGAGTTTTATTGGCTTTAAAGGCTACGGTGATTTCATCCGGATATACAACTGTGATATATTTCAACATCTCAGTCTCCGCATTTTCCGTCCCCCGCCCTACTCTTAATTTTACGGTATAAGTTCCCGGATAATTATACACGATTTCCGGGCTGAACAGATTAGACACACTAGGTTCTCCACCTTCAAAAGCCCAATCCCAACGTACAGGTTCTCCAGCAGACTTATCCATAAAATATACCTTCTCCCCTGCGGATATGGTTTGCTTGTCTGAAATAAAATCTGCATTCAACAGTACTTGTTCCTCGTCTTTGCAGGCATAAAAGGCCCCGACACACACGAACAAGAAATATATTATCTTTTTCATATCAATCTATTTTTTAATTCTACGCATGTTTTATTGTAGCTGTGACAACTCAACATTCTGAAAAGCAATGCCTCCGATATTCTTGAAACCATATTCATATAATACTCCAATTGTACCGTCAGGATAACGGGCAATGTCCGAGTATCCTCCATAATCACTTCCTGTATAGGAATATTGCTTCTTCCAAGTTACTCCGTCATCCTCGCTCATCTTTAACGTGTTATTATTACGATTGGTCTGACTGTCAGGATTCGAGAACAGAATAATGCCTTTACCATCATCCCCCAAACCGTAAAAGAGTATGGAACCTTGGCATATAGGTTCTTTCAATGTAGTATACTTACACGAAGTCCATGTCAGTCCGCCGTCCGTACTGGTGGAGACCATCCTATATTTTTCCGTGTCAGACTGTTTGCGCATGTTCAACATTAAATCACCGTTACTTAATTCAGTCACAGTGCTTTCATTCGTATAATCCACGTCCATAATACCACCCAAATGCCAAGTTTCTCCCTTATCATCCGAATATATCACATGAGAACGTCCCGCACCGGATGTAGTGGTATTATGATTACACGGCACTACAATTCTCCCTTTATGCGGCTCAAACTGTTTCACTATTCCATGGCAAGGCCCTGTAGCGTACCATCTATATTTGTCAGGAGTTACGGAAGCAGTTATGTCCTTTTCTTTCGCCCATGTCAATCCTTCGTCATCCGAATAAGTTACAAAAATTGAATTAGTTCCTGTTGCACCCGGATTCCAGCAAGATAGTAAAATGATACGATTGATATCCGGAAGATAAACAGGTACTTGATTACGACAACGATTTTCTCCATCATCCTTGACTGTTATTAACGGCCCCCAAGTTTTTCCTTTATCAGTGGAACGCTTTAACACGATGTCGATGTCCCCTTCATCTTCAGGACCATTGCGACGTCCCTCGGCAAATGCCAATATTGTACCACTGTTAGTAATTACCATCGTGGGGATTCTAAAATAGGCATATCCTTCCCTATTGATGGAATAAGGCTTGCTCGTGGGAACCGGTAAAGAAGATATGCTCGGCTCCACATCATTACATGCCGTCGATATAAACAACAGGCATACCCATGCAAATATTAAGTTTAAATTTTTCATTGTTTCTATTTTTTAATAACCCTCAGTTTGTTCCAAATTAGGATTCAAATCAATCATCTTCCTCAAAATCGGGAAATACAATGGAGTAGATTTACCAACCAAATTAGGAATATAACTATAAATATCAATGGTACCCGCGTGATGTGCCCGCATCAGATCAGGCCAACGCTTCAACTCGAAACACAATTCCCTGCCGCGTTCGTCCAATATCTCTTTCTGGACCACTTTCTGGACCGTACTCCCGGTATACGCTCCGATTCCGGCACGATTACGGGTAGCGAACATAGCATCAATGGCTTTTTGTACATTGTCACCACCCAGATAACACAACAATTCCGCTTTCAACAATTTGACTTCGCCCAAACGATAAACCACGATATCATTATCATAATAACGGTCATCGGTATAAGCTGTCCCCCGAAATTTGTTCTGTGAAGTGAAAACTACCGCCCCTTTTGAATTTATAGCATTGATATAAGCTGACGAAGCCCGGTTGTCCTTGTCACTGAAAAGCGATATCAGACGGGGAGACGGAGCATACACGTGACGTGCGATTGTGGAGTTAGTGTATGGAATGTCTTCTTTGTTCACAATATCGTTAGTCAGCAGTCCGGCTGCGGCAGACATGGACAACGTAGACATATACATATTGTTATATTCATCTTTCTTCAGATAAATAGAGAAAATGATTTCGCTGTTCTTCTTGTTTGCCACATCGAAAATATCCGCATATTTATCCATCATACTCACACCGCACTTTTCCACTTCTTCCAATGCAGAAATCGCATCTGTCAAGTCATTCTTGTCATTACTCCGTTGAACCGTATATTTCCATGCCAGCGCTTCCGCTTTCAGACATAACGCAGCAGGTCTTGAAATCCGATTCTTATCCAAAATATTCGTTTCCGGGAAAAGATCGATGGCAGTCTGAACATCTGAAAGAATCTGTTTCATCACTTCTGAAGCCGTACTACGCGTCGGGCGTGACTCCTTATCATAAGATTCTGTCGGATTTAAAACAACAGGTACGTCTCCCCACATCTGAGTTAAAGTAAGATAGGCTTTTGCCCTAAAAGTATATGCCTGTGCCAAGATACGTTTCTTTTCATTTTCCAGTGTAAAGTCAATTCCCGGAGCATATTTGATTATCATATTGCAATGATGAATGTTCTCATAGAAAGTACGCCAGTCCAATCCATATTCTTCATTCAGTTCATGCTGATGCGAACGTGAAACACCGCCAATCACTCCCGATACCATAGCATCTCCACGATCTTCTCCATACAGGGTAGTACTGGTCATTCCTCTATAATCCGAATAAAGACCATTCAGGTAGCCTTTTACGTCAGATTCCGATTTCCAGTAATTTGCCATAGTTATTTCAGAAATAGGATCTATCTCCAATATAGATTCACAACTACCTAAGGTACAGGCAGTCATTATACTAAACATTATTAATTTAGCTCTCATCATCGTTTACTTTAATGTTACATTGTAAATTTTACAGAGAATATAAACTGACGCGGACGGGAATATTTACCGGCATCAGCACCAATTACTTCAGGAGTAAGTCCGTCATAAGCAGTCCAATACCCTAAATTATAGACAGCTGCCGTCAAGTCCAGCGTTTCAATCTTAGCGGCACGCAGCCACTTGGTACGCAAGGGATATGATAGGGAGACTTCACGAAATGCCAGATAATCACCTTTCTTTATATACAAGGTGTTGGCACTGCCACCACTAAAACCAATGGTAGAACTGCTCGGACGACCATGATTACGCTTTCCGTTATCCCAGTCAGACTCTACATCATAACGGGGAATAGAAGCTATATCACCCGGTTTGTGCCACATCTTGCTACTGGCCACATCATGAATCGTTGCAAAGTTATTCCGTGAATTTGCGTTCGCCTGTGCCCTGAAATGGTTATCAATCACATTTCCCAATGAGAAGTCCGTGGCAATCCGTAAAGTAAAATTCTTGTAAGTGAAAGTATTGTTGAAAGACCCCATCTTATCAGGGTGAATATATCCTACAAACACCATGTCTTTGGAATTGATGATACCGTTTCCATCCACATCACGCCAAATGGCATCACCTGCACATTTCCCTTTACCCAACCAACCGGAAGATACTCCTTCATCATAAGGAGCGTTGGCTGCATCTTCATCTGTTGCATAAACCCCGTCCAACTGATAAGCAAAACGGGAACCGAAACGCTCTCCTTCCGCAAATCCACCTACTTCAACATATTTTCCCAGTTTCGGGTCAAAAATGATTCCGCCGCCGGTACGATTCTTATCTGCGCCATTATTGGGTAACTTGCCGATAGTTGTTCTCCAAATCGAAAAATTGGCATCTATATTCCAACGGAAATCATGGGTTTGTATGGGAATCGCATTAATAGCTATTTCCACCCCTTTCGTGTTCAAGGAGCCGAAATTGGACTTGATTGAAGCAAATCCCGTTTCCGACCACAAATTCTCGTTCAGTAAACGGTTCGTTGTCTTTTTATAATAAGCGTCGAAAGACAGATTAATACGGTTATTCAGGAAACCGGCTTCAAGTCCCAAATCGGTAGAGGTTGTTTCTTCCCATAACAAATTGCGGTTCATAAGCACTGTATTCAAAATACCGGCTTCCCCTGCATAGTTTTTACCGGCTTCATAAGAGCCTTCCGTATTTTCCAGAGCAAGGTTGTCATATCCCGTTTTTCCCCAGCTGGCTCTAAGTTTCAAATTGCTGACTACTTTCGATAAGGGTTCAAAGAAAGCCTCACGATGCATATTCCATCCGGCAGATACACCCGGAAAAGCAGCAAACTTATGATTGGCGGCAAAGTGAGAAGAACCATCATAACGAATACTTGCAGAAAACAAGTATTTCATATCATAATTGTAATTGACACGCCCGAAGTAACTATTCATCTTCTTCTCTTCAAAAGTGGAAGTAGTCTTGGCAGATTCCGTCGCAATACCGTTCAGCGTTTCGATATAATCTGATGTTCCGCCATAACCGGAACCACTGAAACGATACCAGTTATCATAAATATAGTTACCACCGACCATCAAATCCAAGTTATGCTTATCCTTTATTGTCTTCGCATAATTCAAAATAAGATCATATTGATAATGCAGATCCATATTATGCGCTTCGGACACCGGTCTATTCTTCACCACTTCATTATACCTCTCGAAGTTATGGTCTTTACCCTCATTATTGGTATACGAGAACATAGGTTTGAGATGTAGCCCGGGAATAATCTCCCAATCCAGTTCGGCAGAAAGATTGATTCGGCTCACTCTGTTTTCTTTCTCCTGATAATAAACTTCGTGCAGACGAGTACGGAACGAACTTGTCAATTCACCCGGTGCCGGAGTTCCGTCTTCATAATACTGGCGCACTGTAGGCGGCATTTTGGCAGCCCTTGACATTACATTATTTTCATTAATGCCCGCAGTCGTTCTCATAGAGTAGTTTACCATACCTTTTACAGTAAGGTTCTTACGAATCTTGTAAGAAGCATTTGTAAGAAAACTCCAACGATTATAATGAGTACCTACAACAATACCATCTTGAGTGAGATATCCCAAACTCATATAGTAAGTCGCTTTCTCGTTGCCGCCACTGAAGTTTATATTAAAATCATGGTTGACTGGCGTTTGAAAGAGATTATCCTGAAAGTCCGTTTCCTTAAAAATCAACATCTTACCGGGATTTGCCGGGTCTTCCATCATCTCCCACCCCTGATTATACAACAGGTCTTCTACATATCCTTGACCATAATTGGCAATGTAATCATCCAGAAAAGCGGTCGTATTCAAAGCATTTCGTTTATTAGCGGTACTCATTGCAAACGTACCTGACAGATATTTATCCGGATCGGTTGCGTGCAGTGCAGCCGTACGAGTTGCGGTCAGATATTCACGGGCACCGGACAACGGCATTCTTTTCGGCTGGTGGTCTACAGACAATCCATAACTGAAAGAGATACTCCCTTTACCGGCTTTTCCTTGTTTGGTTGTAATCATAACAATACCACGAGAAGCCTTTGAACCATAAATGGCTGTTGAAGCTGCATCTTTCAATACTTGTATGGTTTCTATATCCGCATAATTAATATCCTTCATAGTACGAATCACGCCGTCAATGATTACCATAGGAGAATCACTTTCGGGCGCAGTAGTCGTTCCGCCACGTACTATAATCTGAGGGTCAGCCCCCGGTTGGCCGGAATTTACACGGATTTCCATACCCGGCACTTTTCCCTGTAACATTGACATCGGATTTCCTGTCGGCGAAATTGCCATATCTTTTGAATCCACTTTAGTAATGGCACTGGTCAATGCTGCCTTGGACTGTTTACCATACCCGATAACAACAACATCTGATAAAGCTACCGAACTGCTTCTCATCGTCACCAGGATATTGTTCCGCCCCTTTACCGGTATTTCCTGTTTTTCCATTCCTACAAATGAGAATACCAAAATACCGTCTGCCGGAGCAGTGATGGAATATTTTCCATCCAAATCTGTTACTGTTCCTTGTTGAGAACCTTTCACTAAAACCGAAACCCCTATTAACGGTTCTCGTGTATCGTCCAAAACAACTCCGTTTACTGTTACCTTCTTTTGTTCTATACCCAAAGCCTCGAGCGAAGCCGAGAATGCAGGTATACAAAAAGAGAGGATAACCAATAAGATACCCGACATGCGGAGTAGCTTACTCTTTAAAAAAAATGCATTTAACATAAATTGTAGATTACAAGTTAATAACTCTAATTTCAGGTTTTTCTATTTTCTTGTTTCATATATTATAAAATTATTTTGCAACAAAAGGAGAAGCCGGTAATCCGAAATTTGAAAATAAATTCAACGGCTGATAATTTCTGAACCCGTACTTAACCCCTACCGGTTCGGGAACTTGATCGCTAGTCAGCATCACTTTGGTTTTATTATCAAAAAGAACAGCCTTCGCCGGATAATAAATACCATCTTTTCCTGCAATCTCAAATCCGACAATTTCCCTGTCATAAGATGTCATCCCCATTTCTGCGTAATCGAACTCCACAATTATCTTTTCCTTATCTATTGTAAAAGACTTGTAGAGAGGGCCACTATAAGGTGTTCCGCTACGCTGATAAGTTTTGGCTAATGCCCACAGAGCAAGTCGCTTCCCTACACTCTCCTTATCAGAGGGGTGTACGCAGGTGCGATTTCCAATATCCGCCGTGACAACCATACCCGCATTAGGGATCTCCTTCAAACATTCCAGTTGCACTTGGCGAATTTCAGCCGCTTCCGTCTTATCTGCATTTTTCCGTCCGTAATCATAGGGTGCTATCTGCACATAATAAAAAGGAAATTCACCTTGGTTCCATTCCTTCCGCCAAGACCTTACCATCGCCGGAAACAATCGCTTATATACCTGCGGATTATTTAAGTTACTCTCTCCCTGATACCAAATGGTACCTTTAATGGTGAATTGCTTTATCGGATGAATCATCGCATTATATAGTAACGTGGGTTCATCTTTTGGTCTGGCAATGTCTTTAGGATCTTTGGTCAGTACCGACAAAGATATTTCCGGGAATTTTTCCGTATATACCTCTTTATTAATCCATGACTCAATCTTGGACCCACCCCAACTGGAACAAATGACACCTACCGGCACATTCAAAACTTTACGCAGATAACTTGCAAAAAAATAGGCAGTGGCACTGAAATCCGCGACATTAGCCGGTGTAGACTCCACCCAAGGAGTTGCCACGCAATCATCTAAAACAGTCTGACTGCTATTTATTTTAAGCGTAATCATACGAATATTATCGGATGGGAGAGCTGTTGCAATAGCATCACATGAGCCCTCCACCGGTTGTCCCCTAAACCCTTTTACAGGCATTTCCATATTCGACTGTCCCGAACATAACCATACTTCCCCTATCAGAACATTAGTAAGTGTTACCGGTTCTCCGTCGGATATAGTAATGGTATAAGGACCACCGGCAGAAGGTGTCTGTACCTGTATTTTCCACGTACCATCCGATGCGGAAGTGGTTGTATAGTTTTTATTATCCCAAGATGTTCTAACTGTAATTTTTCGAGAACGTGTAGCCCATCCCCACAGATTGACATTGGTATTCTGTTGCAATACCATATCATTTCCAATAATTGCCGGTAGCTTTACCTTTGCTCCCAAAGGTAAAAGACAAAGCATACCGACAATTATGCATAGTATTTTTTTCATGATCTATAGTTTTAAATATTAATCCTTCATATCAATGGTCTTAGGTCGCAAACATGTGACCAGAATGACCAGCATAATTAATACAAATACTGCCAGAAGCGCAAAATCACGTCCCAAATGTCCGGCATCCGTAGATTCTCCCAGAATACTGGTTATTGCCGCCCCCGCAAATACTCCGCACATATTCATTATACCGTATGCCGTTGCCCTATAACGGGCTGAAACAAACTGGCAAAGAATCGGCATATTATTTGCGTCGAACATTCCGAATCCCACTCCGAACAAAATTGTTCCCAACACTAATGCGAAAATGGAATGTCCGAATCCGATAAACAATAAAGAGGGAATGATAAAACCCAACCCCAAAGCTCCCGTATATACCCTTCCTCGTACATTTCTGAGCACCCAACGGTCTGATATATATCCACCGACTAACACTCCGAACAGTGACGACAAAGCGATGGAAATAGTAGACATCGGTCCTGCCACGGAAATATCAATAGACAAGCTCTCTGAAAAAAGAGTCGGCAACCAGTTTTTTGCCGCCCATCCCGGAGTGCCCGGCACACAAAAGTAAAACAGGATAATCCAGAAAAAGACATTAGAAAACAACATAGCCAAGCTCTTCAGAACCGGTATCTTCGTCACCTTTTCCTGCATAACAGAGATCGTTCCTCTTTCCTTATCCCGTAAGAAAAAGGCCAGAATGACCCCATATCCTACCCCAATAATACCGAACCAGTGGAAGGTACTATGCCAAGAATACATGGCTGCAAAAGTAGCTCCGAAACCACCTATCGCCTGACCTACATAGAGCCCTGTCATATGTATTCCCACTGCCAACGAACGTGTCTTATCTTGATGAAAATCAGCTATCAAAGACAGAGCGGCGGGCAAATACAATGCCTCACTTATTCCCATAATTCCACGAAGCCAATAAAGCTGGTCAAAAGTGGTGGCATACCCCATCAAATATGTCACTCCAGACCATACACACAGGCTGCCTACAATCAACCATTTACGACTCATACGATCACCGATAATCCCGGAAATGGGACTCATCAACCCATATACCCACAAAAAGACCGCCATCAATCTGCCAAAATTTGCAGCCGACTCCAGTTCACGGACATCTGCCATCATCGGAATCCGCATAGTAGAAAGCATTTGTCTATCCATATAGTTGAGTAAAGCAACTCCCCATAGTAATCCGACTATCACCCATGGATATATATTTGAAGTTTTACTGTTCATGGCTTACCTGTTTAGAATTTCAGTCAAATCAATTTTAATAAAAGCCATATTTGCCTGACTGCTTTCATATAATATCCCTATTGAATTTTCATCTATTGACGTGATACTGGAATAACCGGCACTACGATACTGGTCAAACAAAATCCAGTATTTCTCAGGCCATGTCATTCCATCGTCAAAACTAACTTTCAAAGTCAACTTATCCCGTGTCTCATAATCGCTGGGATTGGCAAATAATAATATGCTTCTCTTTTCTCCACCGACAGTATAATCATGACGATGCAAACTTGCCATACACGTCGGTTCCACCAATGCTTTCCGTGATGTAGAGTGCTCTGTCCATGTCTCACCCAAGTCTGTTGTCGTACAAATTCTCCGGCCATTTACTTCTTTATTACCCCGGTTTCTATTATCACGCATATTCAGCATCACCGTACCGTCACTTAATTGTGCTGCATTACATTCCGTCACATTCAAATATGCCGGATTACTGGTCATCCAAGTTTTTCCATGGTCTTTACTATATGTAATATTGGAAAATGCGGTTCCTTTCTCATCACGTCCCTGCGTAGGAAAAACCAAAGTACCGTCTGCCAATGTAATCCCTTGTCCGGGAGCCGGAGCAAACAACCACCATTCAGGGCGTTTAGTCTTACCTGTTATATTATCAGGAAAACTCCATGTCAGTCCGTCGTCCGTACTTTTAGTTATCAGAAATTGACAGGTTTCTTTCAAACCGATTCCTGGTTGCGATCCTTTCTTCCTCCACTGGTGTATCCAGTAAGTACTATTTTCATTCAAGCCCTCTATCCACTTGCCATTGTCATCCAATGCACCATGCATCCACAATCCGGCTATATAAATGTCATTTGTATTTTTATCCACAAGGATACAAGCATCACTCACTCCATTAAACTTTTGCGGCAAACCTCCCCATTCTCCCATATCCAATACCGTTTGAATGGGTTGCCACGTCAGTCCTTTATCAAAGCTACGATGAAGAGCGATATCTATGTTCCCCTGCAAATCACGAGTCAAATCATAGCGGGCATCAAATATAGCCAACAACGTTCCGTTGTTACTGGTAGCCAGTCCAGGAATACGTGATGAAACGATACCATCCTGTCCCTTCTGTCTTAACGCCATTCCCACTCTCAAGGGGACAACATCCTTATTCGAAACTTTCAGCTCTCCCCGGCTCGTTTTTATCCGGCTACAATTCACACTAATACGATGTGTCAGTGAAACCGTATCTTTCAATGTCACTGCTACCCAGAAAGACAAGGAATCATCTTTCACTTGTATATTATCTGTAAAAGAAATTTTCCGTTCAGCAGGTACCGGTCTACATATCAGACGGGATTCATCTATCAGCCCGTTTTTATGAGTTCCGTACACTGCAACAGAAACAATATCAGACAAATCCGTACTTCCCTGCAAATCAACATCAATTTGCCGAATGGTATAAGGACTGTTGTCTGTTTGAATCAAAGTTGCCTTAATAGTCGGATTAATCTGCTTCTTGACTAAAACAGGGATAACAGGTCTTTCCAGTTCCAACCTTATATCTTTACCTAAAGATATATCCGGTATCAATAACAAAATCATCGAAAATATGATAAATATTTTCTTACTTACTTTCATAGTATCTTTATTTTAGGTAAATTTGAACGCATTTAACTAGATTAGGGGGAGATAGACAGAAAGTAAAGTAGCTAAACCCCAGCAATACACTTTTACTGTCATCTCCTCTTTCTTATCATTAAAATTCAAAGAATTTTATCGCATCCAAATCACCTTTTAGTTTTTCATACTCTTCCGTTGAAAAAGCTTTTATCGGTAACCGGCAACTGCCGCAATCAAGACCTATAAGTTTCATGATAGCTTTACCACCACGTACGCCGCCACCATATTTAATAATCACTTCCACTGTACGTATCGATTTCATCTGCCAGGCACGTGCTGTTTCCACCTCATTTTTCTTCATTGATTCGAAAATGGCATGATAGACATTAGGGATATAATTATATGTACTTCCCACACCTGCCACTGCTCCCATAGATAAACCGGCAATCAGAATCTCGTCAAAGCCATGTAATACTTCAAACTTATGCTGCTCCAAACCGATACAAGCCCCCATCTCCATCAGGTTATTATGAGTAAACTTCGTTCCTACCAAATTTGGTATTTTCTTCTTGCCTTCTATCAAAAATTTATCTACCGGCAAGTTAACCCCTGTGATTGACGGCATATTATAATAATAGAAAGGCAACTCACTGGCGGCCCGGCAAATCGGTGCAAAAAAATCGACCAGTTCATCTACCGTTCCCGGCTTGAAAAAAGAAGGTGCTATTGAAGCGATAGCATCAGCTCCAGTTTGTGCCGCGTGGCTTGCCAGTTCCATTGCGTCTCGTTGACAGTTTGAACCGACATGTGCAATCACTTTAAAACGTTTAGCAGCAGAGGCTACCCATTTTTCAAGAACCGCCTTACGCTCGTCAATAGTCAACGAAGAAAATTCACCAGTCGTACCACACACAAATACCCCTTTTACAGGAGTTGATGCTATCCAATCAGCATATTTATCAATAACAGATAAATTCACGTCCCCATTTTCATCCATTGGGGTGAAGGTGGCCGCAACCATACCTTCCAGTCTTTCATAATTGTTCATAATGCATTTAATTAGATTATTATATTTCACTTTCGGAAAGTTCCTTTCAAAATTAACGGTGTCCGTATGCCGGGTTGTATCTCGCCACTTACTACAAATACCTGATTTCCAATAGAAACAGCATTCGTTGTAACGGGAATAGGGTATGAACAATCGAACAAAGCTACCAAAGCATTCATGTCCGTACTGACCACCCGAAGTTTACGGCTAAATCCCGGGTGCTTGGGAGATGTCGGCAAAATTTCCTCCACTCCTCCCAGTATCAAAATCTTGTCTTCTCCATAAGGTATGGCCGTACCCGCCATCACCGGGAAAGAACCGGTCATTTTATTCCATTTCCCAGTACCCGGTTCAAATACATATCCTTCCGTATATTCCGTCATCAACTCATCCGGTGCATAGCTTCTTCCACTAAAGAGGTAAAACCGTCCTCTTTGAGCGACGCCTACCGCATAAGAAAGAGAAGGACCATCCCAACCCGGCATTACCTGCCATCCTTGCTCCTTATGATGCAAATCAAGCATATAGAAATGATGAGTTGACCGTTCATTTACCATAGACTCCTGCCCCCCAGCAATATAAATGCAATTATCACAAATAGCCCCCGCTGCATTAGCCAATGGAACCGGTAAAGAAGGATAACTGACAGAATCTATCACAAATGAATCTATTTCTTTTTTTATCAGAAATACTTTATCGCTACACCGCGCATGGTCACATCCACCGATACACAATAAACCTTCCGGCAAACTTATTGAAACCCCATAAGCAAGCGGACGGTCAAGGAAATCATCATATACAGTCCATTCCTCTGTATCCAAGTTGTAGCTATATAAAGTAGCCCACCAAGTCTTAAGACCTCCCTCCCAAGGATACTTATCAGGAAAGTTAGCTCCACCCAACACAAGCAACTTGCCTTCCACTATCCCGGAATATGCACCTGCTAATCCGACGTTCTCCGGCATGCCGGCACATCCCGGAAGCAACAATGTATTTTCCCATTGTGCCTCTATCCTCTTTTCTTCTTTTCTAAAACAAGATGTATTCATTAGCAATAAAATTAAGGATAAACATAAAATTATCAGATGCCGCCTTTTCATATACCTTCTACCTTTTCACTTTCTGCCTTCTCAGCCATCAATTCCTGACTTCGGTTTACCTTGAAAATTTTATAGACCTCAAAATGTCTTTCGATAGCATCCCGGTAACCCTTCTCGTCCCCTTTCTTGATAAAGTCCAGCAAATCAGCATGAGTAGCTATCCGACCGCTTTTGCTCATTTCTATATTTATAGGTTTCAAATAATCTTTGAATTTCTCTTTCACATAGACAAGTATAGGATGAATGATTTCCTGAAATTCAGATATGATTTTATTCCCGGTTATTTTATATAGTTTCGTATGAAAAGCCGATTCACTAATTAACGCGTATTCGTTATTTTCAAAAACGATTCCCATTTTTACGATTTCGCTCAGTTCCTCAATATCTTTAGGAGTTATCTTACGGAAAATATCAGTTGATATTCCTATTTCAAGTGCAATTCTGAAATCCAACAAATCCAAAATTGTTTCTTCACTTAAAACACGGGGATCTATCACTCTTTTCATTCCTCCCAAAATGGAAGGCTCTGTCAGAACCATCCCCTTACGAGGACGTGCGTGAATCAACCCCATCATCTTCAGACGGCTCAGTGCCTCTCTGACAACACTCCTTGCAACTCCCAGTTCTGCAGCCAGACTATTCTCATTAGGAATAGAATCCCCGCGTCCTAAATCATTCTTTTTGAAATAGGTAAGCAGGCTGTCTTCTACCTGATCAATTAACGTTGTTTGATTGATTTCTATCTTCATATCATTAGATTTTTATTATTTGTATTATTTGTCCGACAAATAATACAAATGCAATATTAAGAGATTTTTTTTAGAATGCAAGAAGAAAACAATAGAAAAATAAGCATATGTGTTGAAAAACATACTTTAGAACACAAACGAAAAAGAATTAGGAAATTAGATATACTTGTGAAAAATAGAAGGAAACTAAAAAGCATAAAAAAAGGCTATCTATCCCAGACAGCCAATCTTTTTGTTAACCTTAAATCTAATACTATGAAAAACACATTGCAAAGATACGGACTTTCAGCATATCTCCAAATTTTCGGAGTAAAGCAACGCATCTTATAACATGGTTTAATAAAAGTAATAGTTTCGTTAACATTTAACATAAATCAAATTGGATATTAACGAATATCCTATTGAGTGATTCAGAGATTATTCATATCGTAAAGAGCGGGCAGGTTTGCTCATTATTATCTTTATGGTCTGGAAAGCTACTGTTATAAATGAGATAAACAACATTAGCAATACAGGCATAATAAAGAACCATGCTTTCAAATCTGTGCGGAAAGCATAATGGCTCAACCAGGCATTCATACTAAACCAAGCTAGTGGCAAAGCAATAACAACTGCTATCAGAATTAACAGAAAGAATCCCTTAACCAACTGATAGAAGAGTGTCCAACGGGAAGCCCCAAGAACTTTACGTATCCCCATTTCTTTGGTACGTGTGGAACATGAAAACATGACCAGTACCCAAAGTCCCAAACAGGAAATGAAAATAGCCAAACCGGTAAAAGCGCCAATCATTACACCAAACACCTCATCCTGACGATACTGGTGGTCGAAGAATTGGTCGAGGAAAAAGTAATCGAAACTGGAATCCGCAAAATATTGATTCCAAATCTCATGCACCTGTGATACCAATTCACGAGGATCGCCGGAAGTCATTACGATAGAGATATAACGTTGTGGTAACCAGGCAATCTTATCTTTATGAATCAACATGATAGGTGTATAATTCTTGTTCAATGCCTGTTGGTGATAATCTTTCACTACTCCGATAATCTGCATCGGGGCATCAGTACATTCAACGTTCACCAACTCCCCTATAGCCTCATCATTAGATGTAAAGCCCAGGTTACGCACAGCCGTTTCGTTAATCACCAGTTTGTCTACATCATCTCCATAGTCTTCCGAGAAATTTCTTCCGGCCACAACTTGCAATCCATAGGCATCCACATAATCGGGGTCGCAGGCAAGCATCTCATACAGGCGATTCTGCTTCAGAGCATCATTGGTACGACGATTGGAAAGGAAAGTCGCTACTTCCTCGCCCGGCACAGCGCCGGAGAAAGTGACTTGATATACCAACGGAAGACGTGCTATCGTTTTTTTCATAGCTTCCAGTTTCGTATTCAGTCCCTCGGTATGCCCAGGAAATTTGACCACCAATGTCTGATTGGTCTTAACTCCCAAAGACTGGCTGCGCATAAAACTCAACTGTGCAAAGACAATCAATGTGCCGCACAACAATATCATTGAAGCCATATATTGAATGATAACCAAAACTTTCCGTGTCCGTTCTCCGGATTTACTATGCAAGAATTTCCCCTTCAACAACATAATTGGTTTCCGATTCAGCAAAGCCAATGCCGGATAATATCCAGAAAGGAATATCCCGACGATAAAAACAAGAATCAATAAAATCCACCAATAATCTATCAGCCAAACGGAGAAGGTAACGGTACGGCCTACCAATTGATTAAAGTACGGAAGAACCAATTCTATCAAGCCAACGGCGAGTACAAAAGCTATCAGGTTCATCACTAATGCTTCAAACAAAAATTGATGAATCAACTGCTTGCGGAAAGCTCCCACTACCCGCCTAACTCCCACTTCTTTGGCACGCTCCATTGAACGGGCTACGGTGAGGTTTATATAGTTTATCCAGGCAATAGCCAAAATAGCAATAGCAGCAAAAATCAAGGCAATCATAGAAGAACGGTTTCCTTTCGTCTCCGCTTCGTATCCTACCTGCGGAGTGAGGTGTATATCTGCCAGAGGGATTAAAGAGACTCCCCATGTCTTGTTTTTCAAGGCTTCATCCGTCTTGTACTTTTCCGCCATTACAGGAAATTCTCTCTCTATTTCCGCTTTCCTTTCGGGAGAGTCAAGCAGGACGTAGGTATAAGCCTCGTGTTTGTACCAATATTCCTGCATATATTTAGGCAGAGATTTATACGAAATCAGAAAACTATAATGTATATGCGAGTTGGAAGGCATTTCTTTCATCACTCCGGTCACTTCACACGATATCTTGTCGTATGCGCCGGTAAAGATGAATATCTTCCCGATAGGGTCTTCGTCCTTGAAATATTTACTGGCAATGCGTTCGGTGATTACCACTTGCCCCGGCATGGAGAGACAGGTTTTCTTATCGCCTTTCAAAAGTTCGAAATCAAAAAGGCGAAAAAAGCTGGGTTCGGCATACGCTATCTGATTCTCCCGCAAGGTCAGTTCACCGTATTTCACTATTTGTTCCGGCTGGAGTAGGGAGCCGATTCGGGTATAATCCTCTATTCCGGCAAGGTTCTCTTTCATTGCCGAACCATATCCGAAGGAGCTGCTTGCCCAGTAGTCGGTCAGCACTTCCCCTTCGTGAAACGTACTTTGCACACGGTAGATATGGTCATACTTTGTGTGCATTTTATCAAAGCTGAATTCAAAAGTCACGTAGGTAAGAATCAGCAGTGCCGATGCCATACCAATCGCCAGTCCGAATATATTAATGAAACTGAACCTTTTCCGTTTCATCAGATTCCGCCAAGCACTATTCCAGTAATTTCCTATCATACAGTTTCATTTTTAGCTGACATATTTTTTCCCAGTGGGCGGTTGACGTTTTCGGCTACGATTTGTCCGTCTAATAATTGAATGACGCGGTGTGCGTACATTGCATCCCGTTGAGAGTGGGTAACGATGATGATAGTAGTTCCCTGAGCATTCAGTTCACTCAATAGTTCCATTACTTCTATACCGTTCACCGAATCCAAATTTCCGGTAGGTTCGTCAGCGAGAAGCAATTTACAGTCCGTCACTACGGCACGAGCAATAGCTACGCGCTGTTGCTGTCCACCGGACAATTGCTGTGGATAATGGTTGGCACGATGCAGCAGGTTTACTTTCTCGAGTACTTTCTTTACTCTTTCTTTACGTTCATTGGCTTTGACGCCTATATAGATAAGGGGTAATTCTACATTCTCACATACGGTCAGCTCGTCAATCAAGTTGAAACTCTGAAAGATAAAGCCGAGATTACCTTTCCTGAGGGCAGTCAATTGGTTCTCATTCATTTTATCCACCTGTTTTCCTTCAAAGAAATAAGAGCCGGAAGTTGGAGAATCGAGTGTACCCAAAATATTCAGCAGTGTTGACTTACCGCATCCCGAAGGACCCATTATAGCAACAAACTCCCCTTGTTCCACTTGTAAAGTGACTTCGTTCAATGCCTTTGTCTGCACTTCTTCGGTTGCGAAGAGTTTTGTCAGTTTTTCAGTCTTAATCATAATCAGTTCAATATTTATTAGTTATTCATATTTTAAAATACTCATCGGTTTCAAGCAGATAATGCGCCACACTTGTTGAAAAACAGTAAGGAACGCAATCAGCATCAACAGCGCAAAAACGACTGCATATATCCACCAAGGTAGCGAAATATGGAAAGCATACGTCTCCAACCAGCCATTCATTAACACTGCTGATACGGGTATACCGATTGCAGATGCCAATATAGTGAGCAACATCAGCTCCTTGGTCAAGATAAAAAACAGGCTGCTTTTATTTGCACCGAGCACCTTGCGGATACCCACTTCTTTCAAGCGCGATAAGGTTGAAAACAATGTTACAATCCACAAACCGAGACATGCCACAAATATGGCAATTAAAGAAGCACTGGCAAATATCCAACCGAAATTACGGTCTGATTTATAAAGGAAAGTATTCAAATCACTCAAAAAGAAATAAGAAAATAAAGAAGTCGGAAAATATTCATGATACATCTGCTCGATCTCCTTCAAAGCACTATCTTCTCCTTCGCCTGTCAAGCGGACTGAAATATAAGGTGTTGCAATAAATGGTACTCGCTCTTTCATAAAGAAGATAATAGGTTTGTAAGCCACGGAAAGCGATTGCTGGTGATAGTTTTTCACCACTCCGATAATTTCGAGCGGTTCGCCTACCACCTCCATTTTAACCTGCTGTCCCAATGCGGCTTCGGGCGACTCATAACCTAATAACCTGACTGCTTCCTCGTTGAGCACTATCCGGTTGAGGTCACCGCCAAAGTCCTCAGAGAAGTACCGCCCACAAATCATAGCGGGCATATAGGCAGATAGATAATCATAATCTACGGCAAACATCTGTATCAGTTTCACTTGCGAAGGGTCACTTCCATAAGGACGATTGGTAAAATAATTGGCTACCTCCACCCCGGGAACAGCTCCTGAAACGGTTACGTGGCTTACATCTGCCCGTTGCTTCAGACGCTTGGTGAAACTTTCCAGACGTAGTGCCAATCCCTCGGTGAAAGAGGGGTACTTAATGACTAACATACGTGAATGAGAATCGACGGAAGCCTCACTTTGCATATAACACACTTGCCGAATCACTGTGAACGTGCCAGTAATCAGAACAAAAGAAGCGAGAAACTGAACCACAATCAGCACTTTCCTTATCCGGTTACCGCGTTTACCGTGTAACAGTTTCCCCCTCATAATTTCCGACGGACGTATAGTAACCATCAGCCAAGAAGGATAGAAGCCTACAACAAACGTACCGATAACAACCACTCCGGCTACAATTCCCCAAAAAGCAGGCAACATAAGTATATCCGCCCCAAAGCTTTGCCCTGCCCAGCGATAAACAAGGGGTAAAAGGAGTTCCAGCCAACCAAGAGCTATCAGCGTAGCCAACAGATTCATGAAACCTGATTCAAGAAGTCCCTGGATAATAATCTGACGGCGCGAAGCACCAAAAGCCTTACGCAACCCGAACTCACGTCCGCGTTCCAAAAAACGCGCCACAGTCAGATTCAAGGCATTAGCCCAACCTATCAGTAGCAGAGCAACGGACATCACCAATAGTATAAGAACCGCAGTCCGACTCCCTTTCACTTCTTTCTCATAAGCTTTTTGTGGAGTGAGATGAATGTCTTTCAGCGGTATCAGTTCTACCGCCCAAGTCTTATGTCTCAAGGCATCAGTTTTGTACTTATCGGATATATTGAGAAAAGCCTCTTCAATCTCTTCCGGACATTTTCCGGACATCAGGCGGACATAGGTATAAACTCCGTGAATGTACCAAATGTCCTGTCGCTCTTTGGGAATCGTACTATATGAAAGTAGAAAATCATATTGCAGATGGGAACGAACAGGCATATCTGCTATCACGCCGGTAACTTCAAAGTTTTGCTGCGATGAAGGCGTACTGAAAGTCAGCACCTTCCCTATCGGGTCTTCTTCATCAAAATAACGATTTGCCGCACTTTCGGTCAGTACCACCGTATTAGGACGCACCAGTTGCCCGGTCTTATCTCCTCTAATTATCGGGAAACTAAATATCTCAAAAAAAGCAGGTTCGGTGTAGCAATAATGTGCTTCGGCAAATCTCCTGTCGAAGTAATTCACCACTTGTTCGCGGTCTTGTGCTGTTACACGGACATACTTCTCAATGCCTGCAATTTCACGAGCCATTGCAGGTGCATGGCCGTAAGCTGTAGTCGCCCAGTTATCTGTCAGCGTCTTGCCTTCATACAACCGGCTTTCAACACGATATACACGTTCGGTATTGTGGAATGAATCGTAGCTTAACTCCGACCATACGTAAAGTATGATAAGCAATGCTGTTGCAATACAAACAGACAATCCCGTTATATTTATCAGTGTCAGAGATTTTTTAACCCGCTGACTACGTATCACTTGTGAAAAGTAATTTATCATATCATAGACTTATTTCAGTATCAGTTTCTCGTTATCGCCAAACAGTTCATATCCGGATACAATCACCCGATCACCAGGTTTTAATCCTTCGGTAACCTCATAGTACTGCGGATTTTGTCGTCCGATGCGGATAGGCTGACGAATAGCAAATTTACCACTTTCATCCACAACATACATCCATCGTCCACCGCTTATTTGGAAAAATCCGCCACGCGGCACCAAAATAGCCTGTGCAGGGTCACCCAATTGTAGATTGATATGATAGGTCTGCCCTGCACGTATATTCTCCGGTCGTCCGGCTGTAAACTGCAAATCGGTACGAAACTGCCCTTCTTTTACTTCCGGATACGGCTTCGTCACCTCCAGTTTATAACTGACACCGTCACGGGTAAAGTCAGCCGGCAATCCGGGTACAACACGCTCCACGTAATGTTCGTCAATCTGCGCTTGTACTTTCAGGTCAGAAGTGATGATCTGACCAATGTGCTCGCCCGCAGCTATTGATTGTCCTATCTGTGCATCAAGATTACCTACCTGCCCGTCAATAGGAGCTTTCACCTTCAGGTTCTCAATTCGTTCGCGTACCAGCGCGAGACTCTGTTTCATATTACGTATGTTCTCGTCCAAGCTGTTTACCTGACTTTCACGGAAAATATTATCCTGACGAATACGCTCGTCAATGACATCCAACTGTTCTTTAGCCGCATCATACTCCTCTTTGGCAAGTCGATAATCTTCTTCTGCAATAAGTTGCTCTTTTATCAGGCGACTGTATTGCTCATAACGGCGCTGTTTCACCAGCCGATCTTTATTTAGCCCAATACGCTCTTGTTTTAAACGCAAGCGTTCCTGCTCCATGCTAATACGGGTATTACGAAGTTCATTCTCCTGATAAGCCAGATCCGCTTCGCTCTGCATAATACCAATATTTAGTAACGGATTACTGAGACGCAAAATCACGTCGCCTGCCTTCACCATAGCACCTTCTTCTTTTAGACGTTCTTCCACACGTCCACCTTCCACGGCATCCATATAAATAATACGATTAGGCATTACCTGACCAATGACACGAATATAGTCATTAAACTCACCACGGTTAACGGTAGCAATCGTCAGACGTTCTTTCTCCACAGTCATGGAAGAGGTAGTGTCTCTGAATATGAAATATAAAACAACGGCAATAACAAAGGCTATACCACCTATTACATATAGATGTTTACGGGTAATGCCGGGTTTACGTTCAATAGGTGTATCCATAAGGAATCAATCAAAAATAGGGTTATTATAAATTAGTTATTAAAGAAGTATCAACTTTGTTATTCAAAATATATAAACTCTGCCTTTATAAGAAAGTTCCCTCCCGGTAATATTTCTCCAGTTTCATCATCATTTCTACCTGCAAGCGCACACGAACCAGTTCTGCTTTGGCGGAAATAAAACGATTGCGGGCTTCCATTAACTGAAAGACAGAGATAAGCCCTTCTTCCCACTTTCGTTCGGATTCTTTCAAGACCAGAGTTTCCGCGCTCAATTGCTGCAATACCTGTTGATGTTCCGTATAGCCGGCACGTAGGGAAAGAAGAGTTTGCTCAATTTCAGTATATAGCTGTTGCTTCTCCAATTCCTCTTCATTCTTCAGGCGATACAAGTTCAATTTCAACTTCCTTTGATTCGTAAAACGTTCAAAACCGCTCAACAAAGGGAAAGAGATACCGATACCGATATATTTTCCTATATTATCCCGCAATTGCCTGGCGGAAAATGCAGTGTTGTAGAAATTAGAACCTACCGTAAAGCGGCCATAAACAGAAGGAGAAAAAGCTCCGCCCGCCATTGCATATTCTTTGCGGGCAGCTTTCTGCTTTAAGCTAATCATACGCATGGCAGGGAGTACTTCCAACGATTGTCTATACAATGTTTCCGTAGAGGGGAGTGAAAGTAACGGGAGTTTATTCAATTCGACAATCGTATCCTGAATGACAAGTGTATCACCCGACTGAAAGTTCATCAACTGTTCCAGATGCAGTAATGACAACCGACAGCTATTAGCACGGGATTGGTAACGATATATATCCCCTTCCCTGCGGGCTTTTACCTCTTGCAAGTCGGAAACGGATTTCAAGCCCAGTTCCACAAATGTCTCGGTTTGTTTCAGGTATCGTTCGCTCAACCGGCTTTGCTCCAAAGCCAAATTCAAGAGTTTTCTTTCCAAAACCAGTTTGTAGTAAGCATCCGTCACTTGATAGGCGAGTTCATTCTGCCTGTCTTTCAGTTCCCATTTGCTGCGTTCCCGATTTATTTTCCGAAAACGAACCTGATTGATACGTGAAAAACCTTCAAACAAAGACAAAGTCATATCAAGACCTATCGTTCCTTCTTCAAAAGTCTTTTCTGTATAACCATTGGTATCCGGGTCTATCGAACGCCCGAAACGCTTTCCTGTTTCTGCGTTGGCTACTATGCGGGGAAGAAATGTACCGATAGCGGCAGCATAATCCGTTCGTGCTTCCTTTATGTTAATGGCACTATTCCGTATAGAAGGATTCTGTTTCCATGCCAAACGGATACATTCATCCAAACTCATTGCAGATTGAGCATACGTAATCACGGGCAATAAAAACAATAAAAAGAAAATGTTCCTCATTCTTCAGTATATATGCAATTGTGTTCTATATGAATTAAAAAAGCAAACATAATGCCACAATACTTAAACCACTGATTACAAGATAGATGACATACATTATTTTATCGTTCCCGTCCAATTATTACACACTATAACGTCTAAAAATTGGACGTTATCAATAAAAAGCCACCATGACCTGCGTGCAAACAGCCATTATTCAACGTTCAGGCTATAAATATTACTTAAACGAAACATAGGATAAAGTCATGTTTCAGGAAATGTATCATAAAACGTCTAATTATTGGACACTCTCTTGCAGGGAAAAGTAAAAACGAATATCTTTACCCAAAAACTTAAAGAATCGTTCAACCCAGGCAGATCCCCCCAATCTTACATATATGGAAACCGGAACTATTTTAATAGTAGATGATAATAAAAGTGTGTTGGCTTCGCTGGAACTTTTACTCGAAAATGAATTCAGTACAGTCCGCACAGCTGCCAATCCTAATCAAATAACAACACTGCTCACTACCACTTCCATTGATATCGTAATTCTCGATATGAATTTTTCGGCCGGTATCAATAACGGCAACGAAGGACTATACTGGCTGAAACATATTCACGAAATCCGCCCCGCACTCCCTGTGGTAATGTTAACTGCTTACGGAGATGTGGAACTAGCCGTAAAAGCTTTGAAGAACGGAGCTACCGACTTTCTTCTCAAACCTTGGGATAACCGGACACTGGTTCAGAAAATAAAGGAAGCATACAATAATAAATCGAACAGGAAAAGTTCCTCAAAATCAAAAAACTCAATCGTAGGATCCGGCAATCCGAACAAACCTGAAATGCTGATAGGGCATTCTCCCGCCATGCTACAATTAATAAAGGTAGTCAATAAAGTAGCCAGGACCGACGCCAATATTCTGATAACCGGAGAAAACGGGACCGGAAAGGAAATGCTGGCCAGAGAAATACACCGCCTGTCTCCACGCAATACTCGTCCCATGTCAAGTATCGACATGGGAGCTATCAGTGAATCCCTTTTTGAGAGCGAGCTTTTCGGTCACGAGCGCGGAGCTTTTACGGACGCTTACGAAAGCCGTCCGGGAAAATTCGAAGCTGCCAGCGGCAGTTCGCTTTTTATGGATGAGATTGGAAATCTTCCCCTTGCACTACAAGCCAAATTACTGACTGTACTACAAAACAGGAATATCACCCGAATCGGAAGTAATAAAGTCGTCCCCGTTGATATACGACTCATTTCCGCCACCAATAAAGACATCCCGGAAATGGTGAAACAAGGATTATTCCGCGAAGATTTATTCTACCGTATCAACACTATCCACCTTGAAATTCCTCCATTACGAGAACGAGGAGACGACATACTCCTGTTCGTCGAAACCTTTCTCCACCGTTTCGCTTCGAAATACCAACGCCCGGAAATGCGAATGCATGAGCAAACAATAGAGAAACTACGCTCTTACCACTGGCCGGGCAATATCCGGGAACTGCAGCACGCTATCGAGAAAGCCGTTATCTTGTGTGAAGGCAACGTGATACGCCCCAAAGACATTTTGGTAAAACAAACCTGGAAGCCGCAAACCACCAGCACTGTCCCCAATTTGGAAGAAGTGGAAAGGCAAGCCATTGAAACAGCCATTCTGCAAAATAATGGCAACCTGACTGCCGCCGCCGAACAATTGGGAATCAGCCGTCAGACACTCTATAACAAACTAAAACGTTTCAAACCCTGAACAGCATGATATTCAGCCGACACATCTATTGGATTATACTACTACACGTCATGCTTATCCTCGTCACCTCGGGAACAGGCGCCTGGCTTATCATCTCACAACGCGGATTTGTAATAGGCACATTACTAATTACCTGTTCCCTCTTCCAAATCAGCAGGCTGGTAAATAAACTAAATTCATTCAACCAAAAGTTGCGTGTCTTTTTCGATGCCATAGAAGACAAGGATAATATGCTTTACTTTCCCGAACAAAACGTTAGTAAAGAACAGGAAAAACTGAACCGCTCTCTCAACCGCATCAATTTCCTGCTCGCCAAAACTCAATCAGAATATTCCAAACAGGAACACTTCTACCGCTCACTCTTGGAAGAAGTGCCCAGCGGTGTATTAGCATGGGATTCTACCGGAAAAATAATCATAGCAAACAGCACTGCCCTTTCCTTATTAGACTGCCAGCAATTAACCCGATACCGACAACTGGAATCCTTACTGCAAGAAAAAGGCAAAAAGGAGCATCTCAGTCTTTCACAAAGCCGGATGAAACTACAAGATGAAACAATAACTCTCTTGTCTATCAAGGATATCGGTGACGAGCTTAGCGACAAAGAAAGTGAATCGTGGAACAAACTAAGCCACGTGCTCACTCATGAAATAATGAACACCATTGCTCCCATTATCTCCCTGTCACAAACACTGTCCACCTATCCGGACATCAACGAAAAAGCAGTTCGCGGACTTCGCATCATTCAAGCACAAAGCGAACGTTTATTGCAATTTACCGAATCCTTCCGTCACCTCTCCTACCTGCCAAAACCCGAAAAGAAACTTTTCTCACTTACGGCAACCCTGCAAAATCTCCGGGAACTCTTATCCGGCGACTTCAAAGAAAGCAATATCATCTTCACACTGACCTGCGAACCTAAAACGATTTATATGAAAGGTGACGAGAACCAACTCTCCCAAGTCCTGCTTAACCTTCTGAAAAACTCCATGCAAGCACTGGAAGGAAAAGAAAAAGGCAGAATCAGCATCCATGCACAACAAGACGAACACATATCTATTGACATTGCGGACAACGGCCCGGGTATTCCGCCTGAATTACAGGAAAAGATATTTATTCCTTTTTTTACCACCAAATCAGAAGGCAGCGGTATCGGATTAAGCCTATGCAAACAAATTATCCGCCTTCACGACGGGCATCTCACCATTCAGGAAAGCAATCCCGGCAAAACAATTTTTCATATTGATATGCCATTATAAAACAAACCTTTCCGGTGCTTTTCGTGTTTATTATTATATAAACGAACGAATCGCACGATATGAGCATCAAAGAACAATACTGGAAATATTCCCTCATTGTCATTATTCTATTTATGGGAGTTATCATCTTCCGGCAAATCACTCCTTTTTTGGGAGGATTACTGGGAGCATTAACTATGTATATACTTGTACGCACACACATGAATTATCTGACAGAAAAGCGGAAAATGAAACGCAGCATCAGTGCATTACTGATTACGGCAGAAACCATTATGGTGTTTCTTGTTCCGCTGGGATTAATAATCTGGCTAGTGGTAAACAAACTTCAGGATATAAATCTGGCTCCGCAAACCTTTATCGAACCCATTCAGCAAGTAGCAGAATTTATTAAAGAAAAGACCGGTTATGATGTATTGGGAAAAGATACGCTATCATTCATCGTATCTATCCTCCCTCGTATCGGACAGATAATTATGGAAGGCGCCAGTAGCCTTGCAGTCAATCTATTCGTCATGATATTCGTGCTTTACTTTATGCTGATAGGAGGAAAAAAAATGGAAGCATACGTCAACGACATTCTTCCTTTTAATGAGGCAAATACGCAGGAAGTCATTCGTGAGATTAACATGATTGTACGTTCCAATGCTATCGGCATTCCTCTGCTGGCTATCATTCAGGGAGGCGTCGCCATGATAGGCTATCTTATTTTCGGAGCACCCAATATACTATTATTAGGTTTCCTCACCTGCTTCGCAACTATTATTCCAATGGTAGGTACAGCATTGGTATGGTTTCCCGTAGCCGCTTATCTGGCTATTAGCGGAGACTGGTTCCATGCAATCGGGCTCGCTGCATACGGAGCCATCGTCGTGTCACAATCCGACAACCTGATCCGATTTATCCTTCAAAAGAAAATGGCGGACACACATCCGCTCATCACTATTTTCGGAGTTGTCATCGGTTTGCCGTTATTCGGATTTATGGGAGTCATCTTCGGGCCGTTATTACTCTCGCTATTCTTCCTTTTCGTGAATATGTTCAAGAAAGAATATCTGGATTTGCGAAATAACCTTCCTTCAAGATGAGGGAACTATCGAAAAAATGCGTACTTTTGCGGGCGTAAAAACGACACTTAAATTCAATGGAAGCATTTACATTCAATACTGCCGAACTGATTCTTTTATCGGCGGCAGGTATTCTTTTTATCATTCAGCTTATTTACTATTTCGGTTTGTACAATCGGATACACGTTCGCAATAAGACTGTACGCAAAGAGGAAACCCACTTCTCACGGGAATTGCCTCCACTTTCCGTCATTCTTTGTGCACGCAATGAAGCTGATAACCTGCGTAAAATTCTGCCTGCTATTCTGGAACAAGATTACCCGCAGTTCGAAGTCATTGTTATCAATGACGCTTCCACTGATGAAACAGAAGATGTGCTGGGATACATGGAAGAAAAATATCCTCATCTCTACCATAGTTTTACACCGGACAGCGCCCGCTATATCAGCCACAAGAAACTAGCTCTGACATTAGGTATCAAAGCCAGCAAGCACGACTGGCTTGTATTTACGGAAACCAACTGTATGCCTGCAAGTAACCAATGGCTGAAACTTATGGCGCGCAACTTCACTTCGCAAACGCAAATCGTATTGGGGTACAGCGGATACGACCGTATCAAAGGCTGGTTACACAAACGTATCGCATTCGATACATTATTTCAGTCTTTACGTTATCTGGGGTTCGCCTTGGCCGGAAACCCCTATATGGGTATCGGTCGTAACATGGCTTACCGTAAAGAATTATTCTTCAAACAAAAAGGATATTCCAAATATCTGAACCTGCAACGCGGAGAAGATGACTTGTTCATTAATCAAATAGTAACCAAAACGAATACGCGCGTAGAAACTGACTTCAACGCTACGATGCGTATACAGCCCGTCTATCGCTACAAAGACTGGAAGGAAGAAAAAATTAGTTATATGGCTACCGCACGCTTCTACCGTGGAGCACAACGTTACCTGTCGGGATTCGAAACATTTTCCCGCCTGTTATTCTATGTCGCCTGTATGGCAGGTATCGTATTCGGCATACTCAACTTTCATTGGCTGGTAGCAGGTATTGCATTATTGATATGGCTGCTTCGTTACATAACGCAAGCTATTGTGATTAACCGGACAGCCAAAGAAATGGGGGGAGGTAGAAAATATTATTTCTCATTGCCCATATTCGATATTCTCCAACCGATACAATCTCTTAATTTCAAGCTATGCCGCCTTTTCCGAGGGAAAGGTGATTTTATGAGAAGATAATAAACCTGTTTATTTATATCCGGAAGGAAGACTTACTCATATCGCATAGAGTTTGCCGGATTGATTTTCGTTATCAGGAAAGAAGGACCGATCAACATCAGCACCGACGACAACAATGTACCGATATTAATCAAAAGAAAAAGCCAGATATTGAAAGAGACCGATACTGTATCGACATAATAACTTTCCGGGTCGAGTTTGAGAATTCCGAATTGAGATTGAATAAAGTAGAATGCCAGACCGATCACGTTTCCCCAAAGCATTCCTTTTCCGATAAGAAAAACAGAGAACCAAAGAAACGTCTTACGAATAGTGAAATTGTCAGCTCCCAACGCTTTCAGGATTCCTATCATATTAGTACGTTCAATGATAATAATCAATAGACCGGAAATCATGGTAAATCCGGCAACCCCTATCATTAAGAACAAAATCACCCATACATTCATATCCAATAAGCCAAGCCATTCAAATATCTGGGGATTCAGTTGTTCAATATTCCGTACATAATATATGCCTCCAAACTTATCCCGCTGACTATCGGTATCAATAGCGATTTCATAAGTTACGTCTTCCAACTTATCATAATCACGAACCTGCAATTCCACTCCGCTCACCTGCTCCCGCTGCCAACCGTTCAAGCGGTTCACCAGATTGAGATCAGTCAATAAAAAAAGATTATCATACTCGGAGAAGTTAGTCTGATAGATTCCAGCAATCGTCAAACGACGGGCACGAACCTCATCTTGTATATAATAGGTATAAATTTTATCTCCTAGCTTCAACTTCATCTTAGTAGCCAAAGCCTTGGAAATAAGCACCTGATTGGAAGATACAGAATCACTGAAAACGGGAATTTCTCCTTCGACCAGATATTCCTTCATAAAGCGGGAATCAAATTCCGGTCCAACACCCTTCAACACCATTCCCTGAAAGGCGTCGTCTGTTTTTATCATTCCCGGTTTGGTGGAATAACGTTGTACATGACTCACTTCAGGATAATCGGAAAGGGCGGCAATCAAACTGTCGCCAGCAACAATCGGATGTGTCTCATAAGAATTGACCGCATCCAGATTCGTTATCTGGATATGCGAGCCAAATCCAATGACCTTATTTCTCACTTCACTTTTAAACCCGATCACTACCGCTACCGCTATAATCATTACAGCCAGTCCGATAGCAATACCCGCCATAGCAATGAGGACCGCAGGACGTGATACCTGCTTTCCGCCATCGCTTTCACGATAGATACGCCGGGCTATGAAAAGTGATAGAGACATCTTTTATTCCGTTCTTCCCGGATACGCCTCCAAAGCCTTTTGCAAGACAAAAAGCGCACGGGTCAAGTCTTCTTTTTTCAATACATAAGCAATACGAACCTCGTTGATACCAGAGCCCGGAGTGGTATAGAAACCGGAAGCCGGAGCCATAAAGACTGTCTGCCCTTCGTACTCGAAGTCCGAAAGACACCAGGCACAGAACTTATCCGAATCATCTACCGGAAGTTTCGCCACCGTGTAGAAAGCTCCCATAGGAATCGGAGAATAAACACCCGGAATGCGGTTCAATCCGTCAATGAGGCATTTACGACGTTCCACATATTCATCATAGGTCTCACGTGAATATTCTTCCGGAGCATCCAATGAAGCCTCGGCAGCAATCTGTCCGATCAAAGGGGGACTCAAACGAGCCTGACAGAACTTCATAACAGCGTCACGTATCTCTTTGTTCTTGGTAATCAGCGCACCGATACGGATTCCACATTCCGAATAACGTTTCGAAACGGAGTCAATCAGAACCACATTATTCTCGATGCCTTCCAAATGGCAGGCAGAAATATAGGGCGAACCGGTATAGATAAATTCGCGATATACTTCATCGGAGAAAAGGAATAAATCGTATTTCTTCACCAAGTCACGAATCTGATTCATCTCACGACGAGTATACAGATAACCGGTCGGATTGTTCGGATTACAAATCAGGATAGCTTTGGTACGTTCATTTATCAGTTCTTCAAATTTCTCCACTTTCGGAAGTGAGAAACCCTCTTCGATAGTCGTGGCGATAGTGCGGATCTTCGCTCCGGCAGAGATAGCAAATGCCATATAGTTGGCATAAGCCGGTTCCGGAACAATAATTTCATCCCCGGGATTCAGACAGGAAAGGAAAGAGAAAAGCACCGCCTCCGAACCACCCGACGTAATGATTATATCATCTGCTGTAAGATTGATATTGAACTTTGCATAATATCCTACTAATTTCTCGCGATAGCTACGATAACCTGCGCTGGGACTGTACTCCAGCACTTTGCGATCAATGTTGCGTATCGCGTCAATCGCGACCTGAGGCGTGGGCAGGTCAGGCTGTCCGATGTTCAGGTGAAATACATGAACTCCGCGTTGCTTGGCAGCGTCTGCCAAAGGAGCCAGTTTTCTGATAGGAGATGCAGGCATCTCGTTTCCGCGAATGGATATGGTTGGCATAATTTTAACTACAAATTACTTAATTACTATTTACTTTATCTACTTGGAGCTGCAAATGTACGCAATAATTTGAATACAGAGACATAAAAACTTTAAAAACCTTAGCAAGGTTAAAAACGTTATGGGATTTTGAAAATAAAGCTATACATTTGTCATACGGAAAACTTAAAACAATATCATAATGACCATACACCTTATCTCATTTGCGTCACTACTTCATAAACAAGCCACGCTGCGCAGTTCGCATGAAGCGATTTTAAGCGAACTCGAAAAATATTATACTGTCAAGCTTGTCGATTATCAGGATATGGACAAGTTGACGAGTGATGATTTCAAGATTATTTTTATCGCTACCGGCGGAGTAGAAAGACTGGTCATCCAACATTTCGAACGACTTCCCCGCCCTGCCATTTTACTGGCCGACGGTATGCAAAACTCACTTGCAGCCGCTCTGGAGATATCTACATGGTTACGCGGAAGAGGAATGAAAAGCGAAATTCTTCACGGTGAATTACCGGCAATCATACAACGTGTACATATACTCTATAATAATTTCCGGGCACAACGTTCTTTATTCGGCAAACGCATCGGAGTTATCGGAACACCTTCATCCTGGTTGGTCGCCAGCAATGTTGACTATCTTCTGGCAAAACGCCGTTGGGGTATCGAATACATAGACATTCCATTGGAACGAATTTATGAACATTTTCAACAAATCACAGATGAACAGGTAGGTGCTTCCTGTGCTGCCGTTGCTTCACAAGCTCTTGCTTGCCGTGAAGGAACTCCCGAAGATTTAATCAAAGCGATGCGATTATATCGGGCTATTAAGAAAGTATGCGAAGAAGAAAAGTTGGAGGCGTTGACACTCAGTTGTTTCAAACTGATTGAGCAAATCGACACTACCGGTTGTCTGGCATTATCTTTGCTGAATGACGATGGCATAATGGCAGGTTGTGAAGGGGATCTTCAGTCGATATTTACTTTGCTGGCCGTGAAGTCATTAACCGGAAAAGACGGATTCATGGCGAATCCTTCCATGATTAATTCCCGCACCAACGAGCTTATATTAGCTCACTGTACCATAGGCCTTAAACAAACGGAAAGATACATTATCCGCAACCACTTCGAGACAGAAAAAGGTATTGCTATCCAAGGCTTACTTCCAACAGGAGACGTGACTATTATTAAATGTGGCGGCGAATGTCTGGATGAATATTACTTGTCCACGGGAACATTATCCGAAAACACGAATTATATCAATATGTGCCGTACACAGGTACGTATCCGTATGAATACTCCCGCCGAGTATTTCCTGAAGAATCCATTGGGCAATCATCATATTCTGATTCACGGAAATTACGAAGATGCATTGAATGAGTTTTTCCTGGCGAATGCCTGCAAACGGACAGAATAAATAAAATACAGAAAAGCAATCCGAAAACAGTCTAGAATAGAAAATATGAAAATCACACCCTCTTACCTTTATCTCTCGTTACTTCTTTGTCTATTAAGCTATGCACCGCTCGATGCACAAGAAGCGTTCAATGACTCAGTCGCCTTAATCAAAAGAAACTATATAAATGCCACTGTCGGCAAAGATAAAGGTAAGGAGGTGCTTCTTAGGCAATTATCAACAATCCCTCCAGAGAAGGAAGCTTCGGACCAGAATGTAATTGAGTTACAACAACTATATCCTATCTCCCCTAAAGAAATCAAACATTTAATAAATACTCTCTATACGGACGGTTCATGGGAAGATATCAACTACGCAGATACGAAACGTTCCGGGTGGGAACCGAAAAAACATACCGAACGGATATTGAAACTCACTAAATACCATTACCAGAAAAAGCAGATACTTAAACCGTCTGAAAGAGCCCGACTGACTAACGCCATTCATCAAGCAATGAATTTCTGGTTTAGTAGAAAACTGGTATGCAAAAATTGGTGGTATAATCAAATCGGCATTCCACGTACACTCGGGCCCGCATTCCTATTGTTCGAACAAGAAATGAGCGAACCGGAAAAACAAGGCGCAATCAAAGTAATGATGAATTCATCCTTCGGCATGACAGGACAGAACAAAGTTTGGCTGGCAGGTAATGTACTAATCAGAGCTTTATTGCAGAATGACTGGCAACTGGCAAAAGAAGCACGGAAAGTTATTGCCTCTGAAATAACTCTCGGACAAAAAGAAGGAATCAAAGCTGACTGGAGTTTTCACCAGCACGGGCCCCAACAACAGTTTGGCAATTACGGCCTGTCTTTTATATGCAATATGAGTTTCTATTCGGAACTATTTACCGGCACTACCCTTGCTTTTTCACAGGAACAACAAAGAATTCTCACCTCCCTGCTACTAGAAGGTTACCAATGGATTATCTGGAGGGGATATTGGGATGTAAATGCGCTTAACCGCCAACTATTCCGCAACGCAGATATTGACAAAGGATTTAGTTTACTATTTGCCGCACATTCATTAATGAAAAGCAGCGAACCGGAAGTTGCCGATCAAATAAAGAAAATGATTCTTCGAAATTCTTCTTTTTCACAAGTCCCCAACTCATTCACCGGAAACAAACATTTCCGGGAGTCGGACTATACCGTTCACCGTACTCCTACCTGGCTGGCTTCCGTACGTATGGCTTCCGAACGAGTAATCGGCACGGAACTGGTGAACGAGGATAACCTGAAAGGATATTACATGGCCGACGGTGCATTGTATACGTATGTGCATGGAGATGAATACCATAACATTTTTCCTTTTTGGAATTGGAGAAGAATCCCGGGGATTACTACTTATGAAAGCAATGCGCCTATTCCTAATCCCAATAAAACAGATGCGCGAAATCACAGTTCCTATGTAGGAGGAACGACTTACCAAAATACCGGAATTACTGCTATGCAGCTGAAACGTAACAAACTGGAGGCGAATAAAACCTGGATATTTACGGATAACTATGTATTATGTATGGGAAGCAACATCCATGCTGACAGCACAGCCACTATTATGACATCTATTGACCAACGGTTCAGCAAAGGCAAAGTATGGTCTGATGACAATAAACGGATTTTCCATGATAATACCGGATATATCATCTTGCAGGCGGACACTTGCATCACTCTGACCGAGAATAAAGAAGGACAATGGAAAGATTTTATGGGAATGTACAAACCCGAAATTCTAAAAAGTAAATTATTCTCAGTTTACTTAAAACACCGTAAAGATGCACCTGCATCTTATGTATATCTGACACTTCCAGCCACCACACAACAAAAAGTGCGCGATTTCGACAGTCGCTCCGTTCATATCATCCGCAATGATAAAAAAGCACAAGCGGCTGTCATCAATGATCTATGTTACGCAAGTGTTTATCATCCTACCAATTTACTAATAGACAATGATAATCCGATTGCTATCTCAGAACCGGGCACTTATATCATTCATATAAAAAAGAAAGAAATCGTGTCTCACGAATCTTTTGCACTCCAACTTACAAATAAATAACCGGTCACCGAGGAACTGATATTCCCGTGTCCTCCCATTTTCTATCATGCCACTCTACAACCGAAGTGAAACCTGCCTTCTTCAAAGCAGCCAGAGCTTCGGCACGAGCATTATTTATCCTTTCCGGATAGTGAGCATCACTATTAACCTGCACCCGAACACCTAATTCTTTCAAGAAAGTGAAATATCGTTCATTAGGATAGAATGTTCCCAGTTCATGATAAGCTTTGGTATTGATTTCTACAATATAGCCGTGTTCGGCAATGGCCGTGAAGTATCCGCGAACCAATGTATCATACCACGGTTCATCCAATAACCCCGGACGATAGCAGGAAGCATTGTAGTGCATCTTATCCGCATGACCTACAATATCAAATCCCCCTAATTCTACCATACGAAGCAGATTCTTATAATAAAGGTGAACCACATAATCCAAGTCACCATCGAAATGCTTGTCTATTAATTGACGGAAAGTATCTGCCGGAGTATCAATATCCACGATTTCCCGCTCCGGAGAATGCAGCATGTGTACCGAACCGATCCGGTAATCAAGCGGCAAATCCTGAAAACGAGGCAAAGAAGGATTGCTGTCCTCATCCAGATAATCTATTTCAAGGCCGATTGCCAATTCTATTTTATCAGCATACTTTTCTTTGAGACGAGAGAATTCAGAAAGGTAATCATCCATCCGATCCCATTCCATTGTCCATGCAGTAGAGAACGGCAACGGGGCATGAGAAGAAATGCCATAGGAAGTAAAGCCTTCGCTGATAGCAAAGCGGATAAAATCTTCCATATTGGCCCGTCCGTCGCAATACAGGCAATGACTATGATAATTGGTCAGGTTTGTCATAAAGGTTTATGTTATCAGGGGTATCTGGTTATCAGAATTTTCGGGTTTATTGTTATTCGGAATTCAACCTTCTATTTCGCTGAGTTCCAACCAGCGCATAGTCTTTTCATCAATCAGGTCATTCACTTCCGGCAATCGTTTTGACTTCTCGGTCAGTTCGTCCACAGAGAGCGTACCGCTGCACAGCTGTTCTTCAATCTGCGCCTTCTCCGTTTCCAGTTCGGCTATTTCTTTTTCCAGTTGTTCAAACTCACGTTTTTCTTTGAAGCTCATCTTCCGCTTATCATTCAGACGGACACGGGCCGTCTTCTCCTCCTGCGGTTTCTCAGCCTCTTTTTCCTGTTGCGCTTTCGCATCTTTCCAATCTCGGTAATCACTGTAATTTCCGGGAAAGTCACGGATATCTCCCTGTCCGTTGAATACCATTAAATGATCCACTACCTTATCCATAAAGTAACGGTCGTGTGACACCACAATGACACAACCTTTGAAGTTCTGAAGATATTCTTCGAGCACGTTCAAAGTTATAATATCCAAGTCGTTGGTAGGCTCGTCAAGCACCAGAAAGTTGGGATTACGCATCAGAACCGTGCAGAGATACAGACGGCGACGTTCACCTCCACTCAATTTATAAACGTAGCTATGCTGCGTTTCGGGAGTAAACAGGAAATGTTGAAGGAATTGGGATGCCGTCAGTTTCTTGCCGTTACCCAGTTCTATGATCTCGGCAATATCCTGTACCACATCAATCACCTTCATCTGTTCGTCAAACTGGAGACCGTCCTGCGAATAATAACCGAAACGAACCGTTTCGCCGATATCCACCGTACCGCTATCAGGCTGTACCTGCCCCATGAGTATTTTGATAAATGTAGACTTTCCCGTTCCGTTGTTACCTACAATTCCCATTTTCTCATAACGGGCAAAAATATAAGAGAAATCATCCAGAATCTTCAAGTCACCGAAACTCTTATAAAGATGATCGGCTTCGAATATCTTGCTGCCGATATAAGAGGCTTTTACTTCCAGTTTCACATTATCATTGCGGATATGTTGCTTCGCCACCTTTTCAAGTTCGTAGAAAGCATCTTCCCGATAACGGGCCTTATGTCCGCGTGCCTGCGGCATCCGGCGCATCCAGTCAAGTTCGGTACGATAGAGGTTATTGGCACGTTCTATCTCCACACTTTTTGCGTCGATGCGTTCCTGACGTTTTTCGAGGTAATAGCTATAATTCCCTTTATATTGATAAAGCTGCCGATTGTCTATTTCGATAATCTCCGAGCAGACACGGTCGAGGAAATAACGGTCGTGCGTCACCATGAGCAAGCTGAGATTGGTACGGCGGAGATATTCTTCGAGCCATTCGGTCATATCCAGATCAAGGTGGTTGGTAGGCTCATCAAGAATCAACAAGTCCGGTTCAGTAATCAGGGCGTTAGCCAAGGCGACACGTTTCAACTGTCCGCCGGAGAGCTGCTTCACTTTCTGGTCGAAGTTACGGATTTTGAGTTGAGAAAGGATTTGCTTGGCTTTCTGTTCATATTCCCATGCCTCCTCCTGGTCCATACGCACCAAAAGCTCATCCATCCCGGGATGTCCATCGGTTTCCATACAACGTTCGTACTCCTTTATCAGTTCCACGGTACTGTTGCCGTGATGAAAACAAGCCTCAAGGACGGTCAATTCTTCAGGATATTGCGGGTCTTGCTCCAGATAATCGACACGAAGGTCACGACGGAAAACTATATTTCCGTTATCATATCCTTCTTTGCCTGCGATGACATTCAACAAGGTTGTTTTTCCGGTACCGTTCTTGGCGATCAGTCCCACACGCTGGCCTTCGGCAATGCCAAAAGATATATTTTCAAAAAGAACCAAGTCGCCGAAGGACTTGGTCAGGTTGTCTACTTGTAAATAAGGTACTGCCACGTAGTTTAGTAATTAGTTAGGTAGTGGTTAGTAATTAATAATCAAGGATTTATATTCTTCAATAACATTGCAAGGCTGCCCTGCTTTTACTTTGCTCCAAGCTATCTTCATCGGGTCGATAATCCGGTCCTTGTAGTCAAGTACGGGAGCTTCACGGTTGCCGTCAATCAAGGTCTTCCATTCCATGCCTTCCACTTCGTTGGCCAGAATGGTGCATACCGTTATGCCGATTGCCAGCCATTCGTCCTTTTTCTTCGGTCCTATCTTGCCACTGTCAATCACCTGCTGAAGTTTTTCCAAGTCGTCTTCCACTCCCTGAAAATCTTTCTTCAGTTCCTCTTTCACGGTAGATACCACCCACTCGTAGCTTTCATTAATCTGATAAATCTCGGAGAGACGGACAGGAATAAGTTCCGCCGGATATTTCTCACCCTCCTTGCGAATCTCCAGAGTGGCGATAACCTCCTCTGCTTCCTTCACACTTCCGCCTTTGGGAACGGTAAACGAACATTCGAAAGCGATATTGCCGATACCGGTAATCCACAGGTGAGAAGTATAGTATTTTCCTTCCTCCTGAAACATTTCCTTGCTATATGCACTCTCCAATGCCCCGACCTTCACCAATGAAGCCGATTCATTCTCTTTCAGTTCCTGCCGAACGGCATCCCTGCCGTAAGTAGCATTGCCTTTAAATGCAGATATACGAAAGTTTCCCGTCCATACATCGGGATTATAGAAAAGAAAAGAGCCTTCGCCGTCTTCAAACTCATTCCAGTCCGACGGATAGTTCATAGAAAACCATGCTCCGGGAGAGATAAATTTCTTGCCTTGCATCCTTTTTCATTAAAATGATTACTCGGGCAAAAATACGAAAAAAAGTGTTCACTACTTCCCTATCGGTTGTATTTTCCTGCGTACTTCTTTGGAAATCTCCAAAAACATATAATTCAGCTTTCCGGAATGGATACCTTCTTCGTTCTCTTTGTACTTCTTGTTGGCATATTGTTTGGATTTCTCGAAGGTGAGCAGAGACATTTCGTTCTGTGATTTACCTACCATGGTGGAATCCAGTTGCTCGTCGGGGAAGAAATCATCCAAGTCAACATCCCCAATCATTGTTGTTTCAAGGAAGTTCATGTCTTTATGGGAGTTGTCGGTATAATACCCCACGAACATGTGTCCCGGAGTACGTACCAGAATCGGGTCTATATTGATAGAACGAAGCAACGACGCAAACAACACACTACCGTCCACACAGTTGATTTGTGAAGAGTCCAGTGCATCATCAAACGTGCGGACCCGTTGCGAGAAAACAACATTGCTCGACAGGCTGGTATTGGAAACCGAACTGTAACGGAATTTGCGTTTCTGCAAGATGTTCCAAAGAGCATAGACTTGCTTGTCTACCACACCTTTCGCCTTACTCTGGTATCCCAGAAAACGATTCACGATACGGGTATTCAACGCTTCGCGAAGCAATTGGTCAATCATAGGATTTTCTTCATTGACATAGGCGGCAAAGAAGATACTGGTATCATAAAATTTTGTTCCGTTTGCCACATATCCCAACAGACACTCGTTGATGCTGCGTACTGAAAAAGTACGCACCCGCTGGCCTAAGTCGTCTCCGTTCATTTCCACCTTCACGGCTACGCTGACCGGCTCGGCCTGAACATTATTTTTCAATGCTTCATAATTCCAGATTATATCAGGATAAATGGTATACTCAGTCCGCGGTCTATTTAGAACGAACTCCGACACGGAACGGGAGAAGAAAGGCGTCTCCGCCACCTCGATACGCACACGGCTATAAGCGGTTCTTGATTTCACCCGCACGGCAATACATGACTTCGGATTTCCCAGATACATAGAGTCCGAAGGCGTGATTACTTGCGCATCCGTGGTGGCTACCGACAGTATGGCGGAAGGAAAGATATTCCCTCCCAGATCATCAACAATCTCGAAACCGGAATTGAAAGAGGTGTATTTAAAAACGGAAATCCCTCCTATCAGAAGGAAAAGGACGATGATCGCCCCTATCACTTCGCGCCTGTGATTTTTCAAGTCAAATTTTATCATTGCTTGCAAGTTGTATTTTAATCTATTGCTATTCTATTTCTCTAACAAAGATAACAAATAACAAACGTTTTTTCCTCCCCCGGCCAATAAAAACTATTAAATTTCGTCCGAACAGCCGTATTCCGCCGAATGTAATACGATTGTAATATTTGTTTCATCCGCCCGTAACAAAGTCTCCTCATCTTTGTCCCGAAATAAAAAAAAGACTAACTTTGTCATATCACATTAATACATATATCTTATGAACGAAACCCGTATTTTAGTTGTCGACGATGAAGAAGACCTCTGTGAGATTCTGAAATTCAATCTTGAAAACGAAGGTTATGAAGTGGATACCGCCAATTCTGCCGAAGAAGCGCTAAAAATGGACATCAGCAGTTATCACCTGATTCTCCTCGATGTGATGATGGGAGAAATCTCCGGCTTCAAAATGGCGAATATGTTGAAAAAAGACAAGAAAACAGCTAAAGTGCCCATTATCTTTATCACAGCCAAAGATACGGAAAACGATACGGTCACAGGCTTTAACCTGGGAGCGGATGATTATATTTCCAAGCCTTTCTCCCTGCGTGAAGTGATCGCACGTGTGAAGGCCGTACTCCGGCGTACCGCAACAGCGGAAACGGAAAGAGCCCCCGAACGGCTCGTCTATCAGTCATTGGTCATTGATATTACCAAGAAAAAGGTTAGTATCGACGGCGAAGAAGTGCAGCTTACTAAAAAAGAATTTGAAATATTGCTTCTATTGGTACAGAACAAAGGACGTGTATTTTCACGCGAAGATATCCTCACCCGCATCTGGAGCAATGAAGTTTACGTGCTCGACCGTACTATCGACGTAAATATCACCCGCTTGCGGAAAAAGATAGGCGAATACGGCAAATGCATTGTCACCCGCCTCGGATACGGATACTGTTTCGAAGCAGAATAATTATTGATTATGAACCTACCTGTCAATCAAAAACATTTCCTCTCTTTCAGCCGGAAACTCTTTCTTTCGGTCATTTCGTTGTTCCTGGTATTCGCAATCTGTTTCATCGCCTATCAGTACCAACGGGAAAGGGAATATAAAGTCGAACTGCTGAATACACAGTTACAAGACTATAACAGCCGGCTGTACGAACAACTGAACGATAGTCCGGCTATCGAAGAAACTACCGACAAATATATCCGTAACCATGCATTGAAGGATTTGCGTGTGACGCTGATTGATTTGCAGGGAAATGTCATTTATGACAGTTATAAGACACAAGAAATAAAACACGAAAACCACCGCGACCGTCCCGAAGTGCAGAGAGCCTTGAAAGAAGGAAACGGATTCGATGTACGCCGTACTTCCGAAACCACCGGACTTCCTTATTTTTACTCCGCCACACGTTACGGGGATTATATTGTCCGGTCGGCGTTGCCGTATAATGTCAGCTTAATCAATAACCTGAAAGCAGACCCGCATTACCTGTGGTTCACCGTGATTGTTTCTTTATTGCTGATGATTATTTTCTATAAATTCACCAATAAGCTGGGAACTTCGATCAGCCAACTCCGCGAGTTTGCCATGCGTGCCGACCGGAATGAGCCTATCGAAATGGCGATGCAGTCAGCCTTTCCGCACAACGAACTGGGAGAAATTTCACAGCATATCATTCAGATCTACAAACGTCTGCACGAAACGAAAGAAGCACTCTATATCGAACGTGAAAAACTGATTACCCATCTTCAGATTTCGCACGAGGGACTAGGGATATTCACGAAAGACAAAAAGGAGATTCTGGTCAACAATCTCTTTACCCAATACAGCAATCTGATTTCCGACTCTAACCTGGAAACGACGGAAGAGGTCTTTGCAATCAGTGAGCTGAAAGAGATTATCCATTTTATAAACAAGAACCAGCAACAACGTTCGCTCAGTAAAGATGAGAAGCGGATGTCTATTACTATTAATAAGAACGGACGGACATTTATCGTAGAATGTATTATCTTCCAAGATGCCAGTTTCGAGATTTCTATCAACGATGTCACTCAGGAAGAAGAACAGGTGCGCCTGAAACGCCAACTGACGCAGAACATTGCCCACGAATTGAAAACACCTGTCAGCAGTATCCAAGGGTATCTGGAAACAATCGTCAACAATGATAATATTTCACGGGAGAAAATGAACACTTTCCTTGAACGTTGTTATGCACAAAGTAATCGTCTGAGCCGGCTGTTGCGTGACATATCTGTATTGACGCGCATGGACGAAGCCGCCAACATGATCGACATGGAACGGGTGGACATCAGTGTATTGGTAGGTAACATCATCAACGAAGTTGCTTTGGAATTGGAAGAAAAACATATCACTATCGTCGACTCATTAAAGAAGGGAATACAGATCAAGGGTAATTACTCCCTGCTCTACTCCATTTTCCGCAATTTAATGGATAATGCGATTGCTTACGCCGGAACGAATATTCAAATCAACATCAACTGTTTCCGTGAGGACGAGAACTTCTACTATTTCAGTTTCTCCGATACGGGCGTAGGCGTACCGGCCGAACACCTGAACCGTTTATTCGAGCGTTTCTACCGGGTAGATAAAGGTCGCTCACGCAAACTGGGCGGTACCGGTTTGGGGCTGGCTATCGTAAAAAATGCCGTGATTATTCATGGCGGCAATATCTCCGCCAAAAGCAGTCAAAGCGGTGGACTGGAATTCGTGTTTACACTGGGGAAAGAGAAATAATCTTTCTCCGGCAGATATAGATTATTACTCGTCTCATTCGAGTCTGCTTACACGTTCCGAAAAAATTACCGGAGAAAGACTTCAATTATTATTACCATAAAAATACAAATCTCGAGACTTAGAATAAGCGTTATATAAAAAAACGAACATTCCACTACATAAACGTTCTTATCGTTATTAATAAATTCAATGATCGTTTATTATAAACGTCCCCTCCGTTTATTATAAACTTTAAAATAAAAATTCATAGAAAAACATCCGAAATAATACAACAAAAAAGGCTGCGAACCTTATAAAATTCGCAGCCTTTAGCCAGTATTGATCGCCCTTCCCCTCATCAAAAAAGGAGGAGACAATCTATATTTGTTGTAAAATTACACCACTTTCTACTTTTATTCCATACTTTTTCATTCTTCTGTTATTGATTTCACGTTCTCTGTCTACAAATATACAACATAAAAAAGCATTTGTCAAGTCCCTCCGACGAAATTATAGTTAACTGATAACTTCAAATAATATCCTGCCGAACAAAAAAAGAAGAATGTTTTGAATAAAATAAAAAGGGAGTTATCTTTGCCTGCAACTTGAAAAATAATCAGATAAATGTAGAACAGCAAGTCATGAAAACAAACTTAAATATCCTTCCCATTCTCTGCTTCCTCCTCCTTTGGTCCTGCAAAAGCGGGAATGCTTCAAGCCAGACTAAAAACGAAGTGTCACAGGACACTATCAAGACTTTCACGCTGCCCGCTATCCCTCAAATAATGGTAGCACCGGAACAACGTGCCGAGTTCTTAGTAAAGCACTACTGGGATAATGTGAACTTCGCCGACACCAACTACATTCATCATCCGGAAATAACCGAACAGGCGTGGGTGGATTACTGCGACATTCTGAATCATGTCCCCCTCAAAACCGCACAGGAAGCTATACGCAAAACGATCGACCGCACAAACGTAGACAAGAAAGTATTCGCCTACATCACCGATTTAGCGGATAAATACTTATATGACCCCAACTCTCCGATGCGTAACGAGGAATTTTATATTCCCGTATTGGAAGCAATGGCAGCCTCTCCCGTATTGGAAGAGATAGAAAAAGTACGCCCCAAGGCACGGTTGGAATTAGCTCAAAAGAACCGCATAGGCACCAAAGCTATAAACTTCACCTATACCCTTGCTTCCGGCGCTCAAGGCTCCCTCTATCAGCTTAATGCCGATTATCTTCTGCTATTTATCAATAATCCCGGTTGCCACGCTTGTACGGAGACAATCGAAGGTTTAAAGCAAGCCCCTATCATCAGCCAACTCATAAAGGAGAAGAAGCTGATCGTCCTTTCTATCTACCCCGATGAAGAGTTGGATGACTGGCGCAAACATCTGAATGAATTTCCCAAAGAATGGATTAACGGATATGATAAGAAATTCACAATCAAAGAGAAACAACTGTATGACCTGAAAGCGATCCCTACTTTATACCTATTAAATAAAGAGAAAACCGTATTGTTGAAAGATGCTACCACACAAGCGATTGAAGAATACCTGATGATACATCAATAATCTTCTTCTTTCTTGCATAAAACAAATAAACTATCTATCTTTGTCGCGCATCGGTTTGCAACTCTCACATACGAGGGAAGCGATTAAAAGGGAATCAGGTGTAAATCCTGAACAGTCCCGCTGCTGTAAGTTCCACACATTACGTTGCGAGCAACCTACTTTTAGCCACTGGAAAGAAACTTCCGGGAAGGCGCCCGCAACAGGAACAAGTCAGAAGACCTGCCGTGCAACCAATTTCACTGCTTTCGAGGAAAAAGCGTTGAGTCTAATGAACCGGACAATTCGTCTATCATTTCATTCATCACTCTGATTCAGAGAAAGTATGTTTAAATTAATAAACTCTGCCAAAGTTTATTTAGCGTGTCCGGTCGAAGGGATTTCGCCCGGACACTTTTAAAATGTGAAAACAGCCAGAAAATCAAGGATGAGATATGTGACGTTTTATATGAGTATCTGTGCAGCATTCTGCTGCCAATTTCTATCCATACCGCTTTTTGCACAACAGCAGAAAGTGGATACAACGCATACCTATTTTATTCCGGAGGTTACCGTTTCTGATATTTACCAGACCCGTGAGGTCCGTTCTACTGCACCTCTACAACTATTTTCCAAAGAAGCCCTGAAGAATCTGCACGCCTTGCAAGTGTCCGATGCGGTGAAGCATTTTGCCGGTGTGACTGTAAAAGACTACGGAGGCATAGGAGGTCTGAAAACTGTCTCCATACGCAGTTTGGGAGCACAGCACACCGCCGTAGGCTATGACGGAATTGCCATAACGGACTGTCAGACGGGACAGATCGACATCGGCCGTTTCTCACTTGATAATGTAGATCAACTTTCGTTGAGCAACGGGCAGAGTGACAATATCTTCCAACCGGCACGTTTCTTCGCTTCTGCAGGAATATTGGACATACAGACGCTCACTCCCCGCTTTGAGAAAGGGAAACGAACTAATATAAGCGCTGCTTTCAAAACCGGTTCGTGGGGACTTGTCAATCCCTCTATCTTATTGGAACAACAACTCAGCCCCCAATGGACAGTTTCGGCGAACGGTGAATGGATGTCGTCAGACGGACAATATCCGTACACGCTACGTTATGGAAACGCAGCAGACGACCTGACTTCACGTGAAAAACGGAAGAACACGGATGTCGAAACGTTCCGTGCCGAAGCCGGGCTTTACGGCAACTTCTCCGACAAAGAGCAATGGCGGCTAAAAGCTTACTACTTCCAGTCTTCCAGGGGATTGCCGAAAGCGACCACGCTATATAACGACTTTTCCGCACAGCACCTCTGGGACAAAAATACATTTATACAAAGCCAATATAAAAAGGAATTCAGCCGGCAATGGGTATTCCGGACTTCTGCCAAATGGAACTGGAGTTACCAGCATTATCTGGACCCTGCTATCAAAAACAATGAAGGCAAAACAGAGAACAGCTATTACCAGCAGGAATACTATCTTTCCGCCTCCGTGTTATACAGGCTGCTGAACAATCTTTCGTTTTCATTATCTACCGACGGCAGTATCAACACGATGAATGCCAACATGGCAGACTTTGCACATCCCACACGCTATTCGTGGTTGACAGCCATTGCCGGAAAATACGTCAACGAATGGTTCACTCTATCTGTTTCCGCCTTGGCAACCGTTATCAACGAGCAGGCCGACAAGGGAGGAAGCGCAGGCAATCACCGCAAATTAACTCCTTACGTCAGCGCCACATTCAAGCCTTTCCGGAATGAAGAATTTCGTGTCCGTTTCTTCTACAAAGATATTTTCCGTTTGCCTAGTTTCAATGATTTATATTATCAGGAAGTGGGTAACAGCAAATTGAAACCCGAAAATGCCCGTCAATACAATATCGGTTTGACGTATAGCAGAAATGTATGTACATTCCTGCCCTACCTGTCGGCAACCGTTGACGCATATTATAACAAAGTGACGGACAAAATCATTGCTTACCCGACCAAGAACCTTGCTGTGTGGAGCATGAGGAATTTGGGCAGTGTAGAGATCAAAGGTATTGACGCCACAGGAAGCCTATCGCTCCAACCCCGGGAAAGTATCCGTATCAATTTTTCCGGGAACTATACTTATCAACGGGCATTAGATGTCACAACTCCGGACGCCAGCTCGAACAAATCGACTTATAAACATCAGATAGCCTACACCCCCCGCGTCTCCGCTTCGGGACAAGCGGGCATCGAAACACCCTGGATAGATTTATCTTATTCGTTCCTCTTTTCGGGAAAACGTTATGCGTTGGGACAGAACATTCCCGAAAACCGGTTGGCCAGTTACAGCGATCACAGTATTTCAGCCGGCCGAGACTTCCGGATAAGAAAAGTTACAACGTCTCTTAGCGTAGAGGTTTTGAATCTGCTGGATAAAAATTACGAGATTGTTCAGTTCTTCCCCATGCCCGGCCGTTCAGTCAGGGCAACATTGAAGATAAGATATTAATATTATAAAAGGATATTATGGACGTGAAAAGGAAATTGACATATATATTCCGGCTCTGTCTGCCGCTGCTATTATTACTCAACGCTTGCGATGATATGGAGGACAAGCCCTTCACCTCATCGGACATCACAGGTGACCCGACAGAGACGGATACAGCCGAACTCTATGCGTTGTGCGAAGGATTGTTCAATCAGAATAACAGTTCGCTGATGCGTTTTTCTTTCAATAACCAGCGAATGGTACGCAATTATTTCAAGACGATCAATCACCGGGGACTGGGAGATACGGCTAATGATCTGGCAATTTACGGTAGCAAGATATATATTGTAGCCAACGTTTCCAGTACGATAGAAATAGTGGATTTCCAAACGGGAAACTCGCTGAAACAGATTCAAATGCTGACAGAGAACGGAAATCCCCGGGAACCGCGATACATTGCTTTTCATAAAGAAAAAGCCTATGTCTGTTCTTATGACGGTACGGTAGCACGTATTGACACGGCTTCGCTTACCATAGACGCTATGACAACAGTGGGACGTAATCCTGACGGAATTTGTGTACAGGATGACAAGTTATATGTTTCCAACTCCGGCGGATTGGACCATGCGTCGGGATTGGGGGTAGACAATACAGTGTCCGTGGTTGACATCGCTACATTCAAGGAAACCGATAAAATTATCGTAGGTCCGAATCCGGGAAAGATCATTGCCGATACGAAAGAAAAAGTCGTTTATGTAGCCACCCGTGGCGAAGATGTAGAAGCCGGAGATTATAATTTCGCAAAAATAGATTGCCGGACAAAGGTAGTCACCCACTATAATGAGAGAGTACAAAACTTTGCTATTGACGGAGAGATTGCTTATCTATATAACTATAATTACAGTACACAAACCGCTTCTATCAAGACATTCAATCTAAAAACAGGAGAAACTGTCCGTGAAAATTTCATTACGGACGGAACCAATATCAGCACTCCTTATGGAATCAATGTCAATCCCTACAGTGGGAATATATATATCACAGACGCTTATGACTACACCGTATATGGAGATTTGCTTTGTTTCAACCAACAAGGACAACTCTTGTTCCGCCTAAATAATATCGGACTGAATCCAAATACAATCGTATTCAGCGACAAGGCTTCCCGAAGCGATATTGATGATACCGGAGAAACAGAAAATTCATTGGCTTTTGCCAATAAGGTATGGGAGTACAGGCCGGCTCCGGGACAATTTATCAATACTACTACATCTGCCTATAAAAATGGATTTACCTATGATGATATACTGAAAGAAGCAACCCGCAAAATACGGCAAAAATCAATCATCACTTTAGGAGGATTCGGCGGTTACATTGTTCTGGGTTTCCCGCAATCAATCCCGAACGTAGAAGGAGAGTATGATTTCAAGATAAAAGGAAATGCTTATTACAATCTGAAAACAGAAACAGGAAAATTAGGGGGAAGCGCCGAACCGGGTATCGTATTTGTATCTAAAGATGTAAATGGCAATGGAGAACCCGATGATGAGTGGTATGAGCTGGCCGGAAGCGAATACGGGAAAGATACGGAGACACGTGGATATGAGATCACTTATTATCGACCGGAACCGGCAAACCAGAATGTCTCTTGGAAAGACAATCAAGGAAACGAAGGTGAAATCCTCCGGAACAGCTTTCATAACCAAGAGTCCTATTATCCTGTATGGATACAGGAAAATGAAATAACATTCCGGGGAACACGCTTAAAGGACAATGCTGTTCCGGAAAATGGATTATGGGTAGGATATTGCTATCCGTGGGGATATGCCGACAATCATCGCAATGATAAAGAAGGCAGTAATTTTAAAATAGACTGGGCAATAGACAGCAATGGAGAATCCATCGTTTTGGATTGTATAGACTTTGTGAAAATCATGACTGCCGTCAATCAAGACTCAGGGCAAATGGGAGAAATATCGACAGAAGTAACAACTGTCGAAAACCTGCATTTCAAGAATTAATCAATAAAACAATTAATAACTAAAAATTAAAAAAGGACATGAAGAAATTATCTTTATTACTACTGTTGTCAGTATTTGTATTTTGCAGTTGCGGGGATGATGACGATGATGTAAAAAACGAAGTGGTCGTTAGTTTTGAGAATCTATTGACCGAGGAAAACAGTCAATTTATCGCAGACGGTACCCCCAACAATCAGGCATTCCAAGAAACTGATTTCAAAGATCCTAAAAACTTAATTAATTTCAACCACTATTATGCCGACTGGGGTTCCGGTTATAGTTTTGCCGGATTTTCTTATATGAATATAACAGATAATCAAACAGCCAATAGTCCTGCACCAATAACAGGTAAAGCTAAAATTGGTAGTGTGTATATTGGTGTAGACAGTACCGACGGAGAATATGGAACTCCAGCAATTCTGACCATATTAGATACTAACTATAAATTAAAAGGAACCTGGATAGCAAACAGTACATGGGCATACATGGGTATGATACAAGGAGACGGTTATGCAAGGGCTTTCAAGGCGGGAGATTGGTATAAAGTTACAGCAACAGGATACGATGAAGCTGGTAATGAAACAGGAAAAGCAGAAATCTTATTAGCAAATTATAAGACCGATAATGACCTTCCTGTTAAAGAATGGATATGGTTTGACCTAACCCCGCTCCAAAATGCTGTAAAAGTTAAATTTATACCCGACTCTAGTGATAAAAATGAATATGGTATGAACACTGCCTCCTATTTCTGTCTTGACGGCATCACGTTAATTGAGAAATAAAACAATCATTCTGTCCGTCTGGCGCACTAAGTTACAGACTTAACAAGAAAGATAAGTGACCAAAGATAAACGGTGAACAATTTGTGGAGACTCCACTCATTGCTCACCGTTATTTTTTATAGAATACATAGTCCGCGTCAACACGAAGTCCACGTCAACACAAAGTCCTCACAGATACGATACCCCACAGAAAAGAGTGACTGCCCTTCCGTCGCATATTCTCTAACCTGAAAAGTGCCTTCCTTTTGAGGAATAAAATGCGATAAACAAAGTTTCCGCAAATCAGCGTCGGCATTCTTCATGCATTTGAAAATCGTTTCCTTTGCCGACCAGTGCAACAGTACCCCCCACGTAGTATCTCCCTGATAAGCCTCTACCTGCTCATCCGGACGAATAAAACGATCGAAAACTTTATGTACCCGTTTGCCATATTGTTCAATATCAATGCCAACAGGAGTTTTGGGATTAAGAATCACCGCCACATACCCTTTCGTATGCGAAATACTGATAAAAAAGGAATCATCAGTCAGAAACGGTTTGCCTTCCGAAGAATAACCTATTTGCTTATCTTCTTTCAACATAAAGTACAATAAGACACGGACAGACAACCACTCTATCTTTCTCCGTTCGGAAGCAAATTGCAAAAGTTCCTGTTCACAACAGACCCTGCGCGCATCAGGTAAAAGAGCCAACAATGCCTCCAGTGATTCCTCCACCTTCCAGACAGCCCATTGTGTATCATTCGTTTTATCTTGCAGAAATAATCCCATTTTACTCTTTGTCTTCCGCCCCTTCCGTTTCTTCTTTCGGCAGGATCGTAAACTTCACCTTTAAAATACGGCGGCTGTCCATTTCCAGCACTTCAAACTCATAATTATGATAAGTCACCTTCTCATGCAATGCGGGAAATTCACCTTTAATCTCAAGCAACATCCCTGCCAGTGTATCGGCATCCCCTACCACTCTCTCAAACTCATCTTCGTCCACTTTCGCAATCTTGTAAAAGTCCGTAAGCTGAGTCTTAGCTTCAAATATCCAGGTATGGTCATTCAACACGACATACGTGCGTTCCTCATCATCATATTCATCATGTATCTCACCAACAATTTCTTCAATGATATCCTCCATTGTCACCAGTCCGGAAGTACCTCCGAACTCATCCACAACGATAGCAATATGAATCTTGTTCGCCTGAAAATCACGAAGCAAATCATCAATCATCTTTGTCTCCGGCACAAAATAAGCAGGCCGGATCAATGATTGCCAACGGAAGTTATCTCCTTTGTTCACATGCGGCAGAAGGTCTTTGATATACAACACCCCTTTTATATTATCCCGCGAACCGGAATAAATAGGAATACGCGAATAAGCATTTTCAATGATACACTGCATCACCTCCTTGAAAGGGGTACGGATATCCAGATCGACCATATCCAGGCGCGACGTCATTACCTCCTTTACCGTTTCGCCACCAAAACGGATAATCCCTTCCAGAATATTATTCTCCTCGGAGATTTCCGCCTTATCCGTCAACTCCAGTGCATGCGACAGTTCATCTACGGAAATATTATGATTCTTCTTGGCGAAGTGCTTGTTCAGGAAAGTAGTAGAGCGCACCAAGACAGAAGCAATCGGATAGAATACCTTTTCCAAGGCATAAATCCCCGGTGCGGAGAAACGGCAGAAAGCCAACGTCTTCTGCGCCGAATAAATCTTCGGCATGATTTCACCGAACAACAGCAGTAAGAAAGTAAGAATAACAGTCAATATCAGGAACTCTGCCAACGGAGAATGGAATACAAACACATTCATAAAGAAGAAATTGCAGAGCATGATAATGGTTACGTTCACAAAATTATTAGTAATCAATATCGTTGCCAACAAACGTTCGGAATCATCCAGAAGAAAGCTTATCTTTTCGTCAGCAGGATGTTTGCGTTCGTCAATATCATTCTTGTCCGAGGGAGAAAGCGAGAAAAAAGCTATTTCTGAAGCCGAAGCAAAGCCGGAAGCAAGCAGGAGCACACCAGCCAGCACTATGGCAATAATAGCAGAGATAGAAGGAGTGTTTACGGTAATACCGTTGAAAATATCAGCCAATTGGCTTAAATAACCATCTGAGTCCAAAGAGTATATATTTTAGTTAAACAAAAGACAATGTGCCAATCAGCTTTTATAAACCAGTTGGCACACTGTCACAGTATTTAGAACGGCAAATCATCTGCCGGGTTATCTTGTACAGGTTGCGCCTGCGACTGCTGCGGCTGTTGGTTTTGTTGCATTTGCTGCGGCTGTTGTGACGGTGTTGCAGCCCCCTGTTGTGCAGAAGTGCCCGCACCTTGGCCGGCCCCTTTCGGGGTCAACATTTCCATATTGTCCACATAAATCTCGGTGATATAGCGCATAGCTCCCGACTGGTCGCTGTAAGAGCGAGTTCTGATCTTTCCCTCCAGATACAGTTTGTCACCTTTGTGTACATACTTATCCACGATTTCAGCCAGACGGTTGGATGCTACAATATTATGCCATTCAGTTCTTTCGGGAATCTGCGTACCATTTTGCAATGTATATCCGCGATCGGTCGTAGCCAACGGAAAAGTTGCCACTGCCGACCCCGTATCAAAGTATTTCACCCGTGGATCTTGTCCCACGTTACCTATCAATATCACTCTGTTTACTGACATATATGTATCAAGTTTATCATTCTTTAATTCAAATCTGCTGCCAAAATTAAACAGAATAACAATAGAATGCAAGGATTGTTGTAACTTTTATTTCGAATCGACATACTTCTCAATAAAAGCGTGCACCAATCTGGGGACGGCATATTGCCCCAGTTCCTCCGCCTTTATTTTCCGATAGTTACCGAAAGAAGCCGACTCTGCGGGCAGAGTCACCTCATAGAAATTAGCATAAATCACCCGATGAGACAGCACGTGCTTCACCTCTCTGCAAACCGAACGCACCACGACCGGTTTCTCCCCCTCTGCCACTAACTCCCTAAATTCGGGTAAAGCCAGAAACTCCTCCTCCGACAAAGCAACCGAAGTCTCTATCAACGGCAATTCAAACAAATTCTTCCAAATATCATCCGCCGTCCGTTTATTTATAAAGGTATACGCGCCCGCACGTACATAAATATAATTAAAGTAACGATTCGTTATCTTCGTCTTGTGCTGCTTCACCGGCAGTTGTGCCACCCTTCCCGCAGAAAGTGCCGAACAACTCTCCGCCAACGGGCAAAACAGACAGTCAGGCGATTGTGGCGTACACTGTATCGCACCGAAATCCATAATCCCCTGATTGTAAAGAGCCGGCTGCTTCCTGTCCAGCATTTCATCCGCCAAGGCAGCAAACAACTTCTTCCCTTCCGTCGAATCAATCGGCGTATCAACACCGAAATAACGGGAAAGCACCCGATACACATTGCCGTCCACCACCGCATAAGGCATTCCATAGGCAAAGGAACAGATAGCCGCTGCCGTATACTCTCCCACCCCTTTCAGAGCAAGTACTTCCGGATATGTCTTAGGGAAAACACCGTTCATGCTTTTCGCCGCCGCATGAAGATTACGGGCACGCGAATAATATCCCAACCCCTGCCAGAACTTCATCACCTCATCCTCGTCCGCATCCGCCAGGCTCTGCACATCAGGAAAACGCTTGATAAACCGTAGAAAATAATCGTAGCCTTGCGCCACGCGTGTCTGCTGAAGAATAATTTCGGAAATCCATATCAGATAAGGATCCGAAGATTCCCGCCAGGGCAATTCTCGTTTATTCTCCTTATACCAGTCTATAATTGCTTTACTAAAAATATTCATTCCCATATCGGTTGTTCGTCTTACATTTATCTTGCAAATACTATCCAAAAGCAGTACAAAAGTAACTCTTTTGACTCTAAGAAAACTTAATGCCTCCACTTTTTTAGAAAAATGTGCAGAATATATTTTTTTAGCAGACCAAAAAGCTATATATTTGCAGTCCAAAAAATTAGCAAAAACCTAGTAATAATATTTTTTTTAAGGAAAAATGACTAAAGCAGATATTGTAAACGAGATTACAAAGAAAACCGGTATTGACAAGACAACCGTTCTTACAACAGTTGAAGCATTCATGGATGCCGTAAAAGATTCGTTGTCTAACGATGAGAATGTATACCTTCGTGGATTTGGTAGCTTCGTGGTGAAGAAAAGAGCCCAGAAGACTGCTCGCAACATTTCCAAGAATACTACTATCATCATCCCCGAGCACAACATTCCGGCTTTCAAACCGGCTAAGACATTTACAATCTCAGTAAAAAAATAAATTTAACAAGAGTATTAACCCATAAAATGTGAAGCTATGCCAAGCGGAAAGAAGAAAAAAAGACATAAAATGTCTACGCACAAGCGTAAAAAAAGACTAAGAAAGAACAGACATAAAAGCAAAAAATAATTTTTAAGTCTGGATCACACAGAAATAAAGAACAAACTTGCGAAGCTCGATGTCTTTCAAGTTTGTTCTTTGTTTAAGTAGCTAACCCAAAATGAACAATTTGTCAAAAAAGTTGTTCATAGTAAATGAGATTCAATCAATAATAAGGAAACAAAACAGTGACAAGTGAACTAGTAGTTGACGTACAACCCAAAGAGGTCTCTATCGCTCTTCTCGAAGATAAGAGTCTGGTGGAACTTCAAAGCGAAGGGAGAAACATTTCTTTCTCCGTGGGCAATATGTATTTGGGACGTATCAAGAAATTGATGCCCGGTCTGAATGCATGTTTCGTGGACGTCGGTTACGAGAAAGACGCTTTCCTTCATTATCTTGACCTGGGTCCTCAATTTAACTCACTCGAAAAGTTTATAAAGCAGACTTTAAGCGACAAGAAGAAGCTGACTTCTATCAGCAAAGCAACCCTACTTCCCGATCTTGACAAGGACGGAACCGTATCCAACACACTCAAGGTGGGACAAGAAGTAGTGGTGCAAATTGTAAAGGAACCTATCTCCACTAAGGGACCGCGACTGACGTCCGAGATTTCATTTGCCGGACGCTACCTCGTGCTTATCCCTTTCAATGACAAGGTTTCTGTTTCGCAAAAAATTAAATCGAGCGAAGAACGCGCCCGCCTGAAACAGTTGCTGATGAGCATCAAGCCGAAAAATTTCGGTGTCATCGTCCGCACGGTAGCCGAAGGCAAACGCGTAGCCGAACTCGACGGAGAGCTTAGAGTCCTGGTTAAACATTGGGAAGATGCAATGGCTAAAGTACAGAAAGCCACCAAGTATCCGACGTTGATTTATGAAGAAACCAGTCGCGCCGTAGGTTTGTTGCGCGACCTCTTCAACCCTTCTTTTGAGAATATTCACGTCAACGACGAGGCTGTGTACAACGAAATCAAAGACTATGTATCACTGATCGCGCCCGACCGGGCAAACATCGTGAAACTGTACAAAGGCCAGCTTCCCATTTACGACAATTTCGGTATCACCAAGCAGATTAAATCATCGTTTGGTAAAACAGTCTCTTACAAGAGTGGTGCCTATCTGATTATTGAGCACACTGAGGCGCTTCACGTAGTAGACGTGAACAGCGGTAACCGCACCAAGAATGCCAACGGGCAGGAAGGTAACGCACTCGAAGTAAACCTGGGAGCCGCCGACGAGCTGGCTCGCCAACTGCGATTAAGAGATATGGGTGGTATCATTGTCGTAGACTTCATCGACATGAATGAAGCCGAAAACCGTCAGAAGCTTTATGAACGGATGTGTGCCAATATGCAGAAAGACAGGGCACGGCATAATATTCTGCCGCTCAGCAAATTCGGGCTGATGCAGATTACACGCCAGCGTGTGCGTCCGGCTATGGACGTCAACACGACCGAAATTTGTCCTACCTGCTTCGGAAAAGGCACTATCAAGTCGTCCATTCTCTTTACGGACACTTTGGAGAGTAAAATTGATTATCTGGTCAACAAACTGAAGGTTAAGAAATTCTCGTTACACGTCCATCCGTATGTTGCCGCCTACATCAATCAGGGACTCGTTTCCCTGAAACGGAAATGGCAGATGAAATACGGATTCGGTATCAAGGTTATTCCAAGTCAGAAACTCGCTTTCTTACAATATGTGTTCTATGATACACATGGAGAAGAAATCGACATGAAGGAAGAAATCGAAATCAAATAGACAGAAAAGGCGGCTCGCGGGAAACGGGTCGCCTTTTTGTTTCTATCATTCTAATTTTTCAATTTCTTCGGTTGTAAGTCCGGTACATTCCGAAATTAGTTCGAGAGAAAGACCTTTGGATTTCATGATACGGGCTGTTACTTCCTTTTCTTTCTGCATCCCTTTCTGCATCCCCTTCTTTTCAGCAAAATCCAGCGTATTGAAATAGTCATTGTAGACTTTCCATTCTTCTTCGTACTGTGCTCTTTCTTCCTGGGTCATATTTGCTTTGGAAGCCAGCTTTTCCAGTCGTTCGAAGACGGCTTTTCGTGCCTTAAAAGGCATTCTGTCAAGTGTATCCATATGCTTTAATATATAAATCCAGCGTTCAAAATCCGTATTGCATTCATCCTCTTCTTTATTAAAGTTTGGCAATTCGATAAAGATTTGCCGAAACTTGTCATTAAAGAGCTTTCCTGTAGCCCGGTCGGATAAGACAACATCTGTCCTTATCGTTGCAGGCATGTCCTTGTCCATTACAAAGTTCATGAAGAACACTCCATATACAGCATCCAACCGGAAATTCCATTGTCCCCTTTTGGCTTGTTGCGTAATGGCCCTTGAGAGATAGAAAAGAGCACGGTCCTTAAAATAAGGTTGTTCCCGATTCTGCATTTCCACGATAATACGCTCACCTGTATCGGTCATGCAGTAGATATCGTAGATGATCCCTCGTTCATTTTTTACTTCCGGCTGTTGTTCGTTGTTGAGGAACTGAATGTCGGTTATCACATGCTCTCCTACGAGCAAATCATTTAAGAAGCTGATTAATAACTCCTTTTCTACCTCTCTGCCGAATAAAAACTTAAAGCCGTAATCGGTAAAGGGATTAATAAATCTTCCCATTATACGTGTTGATTGTGTATCTTACAACAAAGATAAGGCTTTTTTGTTGAATAAGAACTGGTTGGAATAAAAAATGAGTTGTTCACAAAGAACATTTTTCCTTTAGAATAAGAGAGAAGGAGATGTAAGGACGAAAAGCCCGGACTTTCGCAAGCACGGGCTTTTTGTATTCTCAAGACATCCCCCTTTCATAGGGGAAATCATGACCGGCTAATTGTGACCGGTATAATAAGGGAGATGCATTAAGAGTTAGCAAAAGGGATGTCAGTGGGAAATTATTAGGAAGACATCCCTTTTCTTAAGAAGCACAGCATAGAAGGATTGACTTTCACAAGCGAATGGCTTCGTACTGGTGCTTCTCGGAGTTTTCTTCACCACGAGGGTGAAGAAGGGTTTATCTTGTTGATTTCAAAGATATCTCCCGGTCTTTCAGAAAATGAATCCGGGAATCACGAGAGATATCGTCTGATACATCAAAGGCTTATTACCATGCAGGAACTGTAACTGTTACAGTTTTAGCCTCCATAGCACCCCAAGGAGATTTAGGAGTAACTGTTACTTTTACTTCCATTGGTTTTGCACTTACAGACCAATCGGCTGCCGTTGTTGTTAATTTGAGCACGCCTTTAGCAATAGTAGGTTCAAAGAAGCCATTATTAGCACCTTCTTCCATTACATATTCTACATCGAAACCATATATAGTCATAGGATCATTGCTGTCGTAAATATTCTCAGCAGCTTCCGGCCATATTTTGTTTTCAGCAGCAGTAGCATCTTTCCAAACAAGAGCAGTTTTCAAATCAAGACCTTCTTTTCTCTTTTCTATTGAAGTTACATCATAAGTAAGTTTACCTTGATCTTCCGGTTTTTCTGCGCTATATGCAAATGTTCCGTTCAGTTTATCAGCAGGAATTGTCACTGCAATTTCTTTAGAGAATACTTCATGTTCACCGCACTTTCCTGTCAGTGTTACTTTAATAGGATCACCTTCGTAAGAATTAGTTACAGTTACATCACCACTTTCAGTTACAGTGACACCTGTAATAGAAACTTCACCTTCAGCAAGAACAGGAGCAAACTTTAAAGTAGCACCGGAACCTAAGCCAGCAAAACTGCTCTCAACAGCTGCATAGTTAGAATAAAGCTCTTTCAGGTTTCTTGTTGCTGTTACAGCTGTATAATTACTTTCCTGAGTACCTGCACCTGTAAATGTACGACCCAGTACTGCTTTACTTCCGTCCCAAGTCTGAGCATTATCTATTAGTTTGAAAGCTGCATCATTTGCATCAGGATAGCTTATCGTTACACCTTTCACTGTTACATCAATGCTCTTGTTGCCGTCTTGACTAGTAATTCTAGTAGTAATATCAGTAGCTTCGCATACTGTGCTTGCAGGAACTTTCAAGACAAGAGCACCGCTAGAACTGCCCAACTTAATTGTCTGAGTTACCGGAACTGCTGTAAATGTACAATTGTTGAAATTATCAACGCCCAATGCTTCCTTTATCTTAGCTACGGCAGCTACGGTAGCACTTTCTGCAGTTACATCGAGTGTATATGATTTTTCTGCGCCATTCCACAGAAGAGGTAATTGCGCAGCAGCAAGTACAACTTCTTGTGCTTCACCTTCAGTGATCAATTTAACCTCTCCATAATCACCAGTATATTCTACTGTTTTTTCAGAAGAAGCACCCAGACCAGACACTGTTATTGTATACGATACTTTCGCCTTGTTACTTACTTCTGCTGCTTCTTTTGCAGACAACACGCCTGCTTCAGACAATTCAAAATTAGCGGCATTAGTACCTCCCAGAGTTAACTCCATAGGGAACTTATCTGCAGAAATTCCATATTGACTTAGCTTCGTTCTTGTGTCGGCTTCGCCTTCAACATCTCCATTATTATCTACTGATGAATAAACTGTCAAAGTATAGTCACCACCCGTTTTATAGTCGATAGTGTTTCCTTTAACTAATGTTGCCGGCTTTTCTTTCGGAGTCCACTCTACCTTGCTAATATACAGATTATTCTTCACAGCAACGAAATAGTTTGAAGAAATATCATTCAAAGTCTTCGCCTCACCTTCAACTTTATCCGTCAGTGTCAAAGCGATTGCATAGCTAGCTGCTGCCTTACTAGCATCTAAAGTCACCTCAATCAGATTGGCTTCGTCTTCTACAGCTTCAATCTTTGTAATATTGAACAATTCACCTGTAGCACGTGTTTTCACCGTCTGATAATCTACTGCAACATTATATTTAGCAGTTGCCTGTCCAAAATTATCAATCAGTTCCTTCGCTGCACTACTCGGGGATACACGGAATCTCACTTTCACATCGCCACCGCTAATCATCGGTTCCCAATCGGCTGCATTACCGTTAGAACCAAACTTAGCATAGAACGTACTAAGCTGAACCAGTCCGTCTGCATATTCCGGTACGTATACGATACTTTGGATCATGCCTTTCAGTGCTGTAATTTCTGCTTCCAATTCTGCTTTCAACTTACCTAATGTAGACTCTACATTTGTCAATTCAGTGTCAATGATGCCTTGTACAGCCTCCCCAAAAGTCTTACCTTCAGGAATTTGGAGTGCAGTCAAAGCATTTTTTGCAGCCACAATCTCATTGATAAGTGCTGCATAGTCTTTAGACTGACCTTCCTCAGTACCTACGTGTGCATTGATAGCTTTCAACAGTTCATCCAAACTGTCCAGTTGTTTTTTGATAACACCGTTTTCTTTAAAGATTTCATTGTAGATTTTATCTACAAATCCCGTCAAATCCTTTACACCGGTTATTCCGAGGCCTTCAATGTGCTCATTCAGTGCTTTAGCATTTGATGCAACACCGGCTTGTACAGCTTCGATTACATATTGGGCAATAGCTCCCTTGTTTTCACCTTTATCGTTCAGTGCATTTATAATGCTCTGATTGATGAATTTATCGAAGCTAGTGTTTTCGAAGCCGCTCAAATCCTCCGGATTAGCAATAAACTTATTTTCTGCATCAATCAAAGCCTGAAGAGTCGTCTTCATTCCCTTCAAAGCCTCAATATCTCTATTAATGGCATCAACTGTTGCCTGACTGGCTTTACCATTTATTAATTCAGTAAGTTCAGTCTTAGCTGCTGCCAAGGCATCAGCTACGGTTTTATCACCAGCTGCCAGCTTACCTTCCAATTCTTTAATTTTGGCTTCCAAATCAGTGGCAGTAACTTTGCCGTCAACCAGATCCTGCAAGTCTTTAACCTTCTTTTCCAAAGCTTTCGTTGCCGCATCAACAGCAGCTTTCATGTCTTCCGTGCTCACAGGATTAGTCGATTTAATATTATCGACCTGTTCCTGCAAGCCTTTAATGTCGTCATCATAATCCTTACAACTTGTGACTGTTGTAGTGACTGCAAGCGTCAATGCCCCGAAAAGCATTACCCTAACAAAATTTTTCTTCATAACTACTTAAAAATTACATTAATAATATATTATTAAACACTAAGTTTCAATAATAGACGGCCCGTTACTTCGTAGGTAACGGAGAAACCTTTGTTCCTGCTCTCTGAGAGTAGTCGATACTGAAAAATGATACGATAAGTGATGAAAGTTCTTTACCCCTGCTTCTGACGAGCGGCAGAGGGGAGGGAAACCTTTTGCAATATTTAGAAGTTAACAAAGCCCTAATACAAAGAATCCACGTGTTTTATCTGTCCTAGTTCCGCTTTTGAGTAGTTTATTGGAAAAAATGTTTGATTTCGTTTGGTTGTTTTAAGAAATATGCTCATATTTGCACCGATATTCAAACCCGTTACCTACGAAGTAACAGACTTACAATCAAGCGCTTACACCTATCACAGAGCGTTTTACAAAATCGAGAACCTGTTTATTTGCTTCATCAATTTTCTTACTCCGGAAAGGTTTGAGATACGTCTCGGTCACTGTAATGGACGAATGTCCCATAGCTTCGGAGATAATGCCCGGGTGAATTTCGCAATAATAAGCCGTTGTAGCCCAGGTATGGCGCGCGGTATAGGAGCTCAATCTATCCTTCAATCCCAAAAACCTTCCCAATAGTTCCAACTGATAATTGAAATGGCGCAATGCCAACTGATATTCCCGATAAGCTTCCGGCGAACCTTCGGCGCTGCGGAGAATAGGGAACAAATAAGGCGAACGCTTATCACGGTTCATATACTTCTGCAAGAGGAACATGGCTTCCGGTGTCAACGTCACCGACAACGGACGACCCGTTTTGCGGCGACGGTAAGTAATGACATCCCCCCGAAGATCGCTCTTACGCAGGTAAGCCAGATCGACAAAAGGCAATCCCCGAAGCAGGAACATGAGAATAAACAATTCCTGCGCACCCCTCATGCCGGGAGGTATGGCGGCCGACTGCAACAGGCGGGCAAACACCTTCTTCATGTCTTCCATATCCAACGCCCGCCGGCGGTCCGCCCGCGTACCTGTATATACGGAACGGAACAGATGCGGCACGTACGGCGCACGATGAAGATCGACGGCCCGATTGTAAACGGCACGCATCGTGCGAAGGTACGTAGACACCGTGTTCCAACTACACCCGCGGGCACGAAGGCTACCCTCAAAATGTTTCAGCCACTCCGGAGTTATTTCCCGAAACTCCACGCTTTCCGATTCCTGAAAAACAAGAATCGCATTCAAACTACTTCTATACACATGAGCAGTCCCTAAATTTCCACTCTGCTGCAAATCGGCAGCCACTTGTTTCATAAACGAAGTAAAACTTTCCTTCTTCATCAACAAATAATTTAATTAATAATATTTACTATTCCCACACTTTACTTTAGTAAAACAAAAAATTCAATATATAAAAATTTACATACATAAAATTACAAAAATAAAAACTAAAACTTTCATGTTATTTATCAAATATATTTTCATATATTTGTGCGGTTTTTAAGACAAAAGCCATAATTAAGAAACAATTAAATTGTAAATTTATGAAAAGTAATGAAGTAGCTGACGAAAGCTACAGCATTAACGGTTTCAAGCATTTTTCCGATTTGGCAGTGGCATACTTCCCTCAAATGGCAAGTACATCGTCCGCCAGCAAAAAAATGCGTAATTGTATCAAAGCAAGTAATGCTTTGAGTGAACAACTTGCCGACGCGCACTACACCGACACGACGATCGAGATCAGCCCCGAAATGCAGCTAATCATCTACCGCCATTGGGGACCGCCCCACATTATACTGTCGGTCAAAGTACAGCGCGTAGCAGAAAACAAAAACACGGATAAGAAATAAAAGAAAAATCGAACTATATATTTTTAAATATATCATTTATCTTTTATCGTTTATTATGTATTCCACTTTGCGTTCGGCATTTTTTCCCACAGAAAGATAACTCTCAAAAATACAGCTATTTGCAGTAGGAAAAAAGTGTTCCACAAAGTGTTCGTAAAAACGACCGTATTTTTCAACTAAAACAGAGCCTCCGATTCAACCGAACGAAGGCTCTGTTTGTCTGTATCAAAGGCTCTGCCGGACAGAAACGGAGTATCTGTTTCATCATCCCCTCCGGAGAACATCCGCAGAGAGAAAAAACAGTTAGCGGAAGTACATTCGAAGTCCGCAACCGTCCACAGTCATCCACACACCACAACGCCTCTTGCAAGCCATACGCAAAGGGATTACCTTTACCGAAAATTTTAAATAAGCCAAAATGAACAAATTTAATTTCCAAGCCATGACAAAGCATGGTTTTCTCATTATCCCGAAAACCTTATTGCAACAACAGATAGAAAATCCGCACCTGCAAGAGGGAGAGATAGAGGCACTCCTGAAAATCCTGATGAAAGTCAACTATTCGGAAACGCTATACAACGACCGCTGCAACAAGAACTGCCCGTGCAAAAGAGGTGAAAGCCTGTTCAGTTACCGCGACTGGAGCCGCGTTCTCCACTGGTCCACCGGGAAGACTTTCCGCTTCATGCACGGACTTGCCACCCGGGGAATCATCGAAATCATCCCCCACCCCAACAATACATCCCTGCACATACGCGTCGTCGAATATGACAAATGGGTGGGACTGCCCGATGCCGGGAAACAGAAAAAGAAAGCTGTCAACGAGAAGTTCCAACTGTTCTGGAACGAATACCACAGCATCACGCAGCTTCCCAAGGAGAACATCGCCAAGGCGCAACGCGAGTGGAAGAAGCTGAGTGACAAGGAACAACAACTGGCAATCGACAACATCGAAGTATATTATTTCCACCAGACGAACGTCAATTTTCTCCTCCATGCCGGCAGTTATTTATCGAACAAAGCTTTCCTGAACGAATACACCTATTAATGATGAATACCGAAAACAGAGTTTCGCCCCAAGCACCCGAAATAGAGGAAGCGATCCTCGGCGCCTGCCTGATAGAACAGGAAGCCATGCCGCTGGTAGCCGACAAGCTACGCCCCGAAATGTTTTACGTGCTACGCCACCAGATAATCTACGCCGCCATGCTGGCGATGTATCAGGCGGGTACCAAAATCGACATCCTCACCGTGAAAGAGGAACTTTCACACCGCGGAAAGCTCGAAGAAGCGGGCGGTCCGTATGGTATCACCCAACTGAGCAGTAAAGTGGCAAGTTCCGCACACATCGAATACCACATCCGGATTGTGCACGAAAAATACCTGCGGCGCGAAATGATCCTGGGCTTCAACAAACTTCTCGCCTGTTCGCTGGACGAAACCATGGATATCGACGACTCGCTGATAGATGCACACAACCTGCTCGACCGCCTGGAGGGTGAGTTCAACCACAACACCCACCTGCGCGACATGGACGCACTGATGAGCGCCGCCATGACCGAAGCCGAGGGACGTATCGCCAAGAGTACGAACGGAGTGACCGGCATTCCCACCGGACTGACGGATCTGGACCGCATGACGTCCGGACTCCAGAACAGTGATCTAATAGTACTTGCCGCCCGTCCCGGTGTAGGGAAAACCGGCATGGCATTGCATCTGGCACGGAACGCGGCAATGGCAGGATATGCCGTAGCCGTCTACAGTCTTGAGATGCAAGGGGAAAGGCTGGCCGACCGCTGGCTGACGGCAGCCAGTGAGATCAGCGCCCGCCGGTGGCGGTCGGGAACAGTCAGCACGCAGGAACTGGCAGAAGCACACGCCACAGCCGCCGACCTCGCACGTCTCCCGATACACGTAGATGACAGTACATCGGTCAACATGGAACACATCCGTTGCAGCGCCCGGCTGCTGCAAAGCCGGAATGAGTGCAACATGATTATCATCGATTACCTGCAACTATGCGACATGACGACGGGACAAAACAACCGTAACCGAGAGCAGGAAGTGGCGCAAGCCACCCGCAAGGCCAAGCTGCTTGCCAAAGAACTGAATGTGCCTGTGGTGTTGCTCAGCCAGTTGAACCGTGTGTCGGAGGGCCGTCCCGCCGGTCGCCCCGAACTGTCACAACTCCGCGAGAGCGGAGCGATCGAGCAGGATGCGGACGTCGTGTTACTACTCTACCGCCCTGCCCTCGCACGCATACCGACCGACCGCGAAAGCGGTTATCCCACCGAAGGGCTCGGCATTATAATCGTAGCCAAACAACGCAACGGGGAAACCGGGAACGCTTATTTCGGGCATAATCCGGAAATGACAAAAATTACGGACTATGTACCGCCATTGGAGTTTCTGCTGAAACATGCAAAGTAAAAGTGATTCCAGTGTGAGACAGATTCAATTTTATACAACAATAATTTTCAATCATCCGTGCCTTGTTTTATTTCAAAAATCAGTATAAAATAAATGGCAAAATACTTGACTTCTCCTTTCAGATTTTGTATATTTGTAATGTCAATAATGACAGAAAATATTATTACTTAAACCTTAACTTTTTTCAATTATGAACGTATTAGTGGAGCGCTATCAGCGCAGAAAGTATGTGAATCAGGAAGATTCGCAGGTGTTGTATTATGTACGCCAGAAATCGGGTACTGTGAGAGTTATGGACGTCAATAAGCTGGCGAATGCGATCGAGGCGAATTCTTCGCTCACAGCGGGAGATGTGAAGCACGCTATCGAGGCTTTTGTAGAGCAGTTGCGTCTGTCGCTCACGCAGGGCGATAAAGTGAAGATCGACGGATTGGGCACGTTCCACATCACGTTGAGCAGCGAGGGCACGGAGAAGGAGAAAGATTGCACGGTGCGCAGTATCCGCCGGGTGAATGTCCGTTTCGTGGCGGACAAGGCGCTGCACCTGGTGAATACCAGCCACACTGCCACCCGAAGTGAGAATAATGTAGATTTCGTCCTTGCGGGGAAGGGCGAAGGTGAAACCGACGGCTCCGATGACGGAAACGGCGGAAATGATAAACCGGGCGGCGGTGGTGTCACTCCCGACCCGTCTGTTTAAAGGTATTCTTCATTAATAAATCACATTCATGTTAGATAAGATTATAGAAATCATTATGACGGTGCTGCCCTTTCTGGGCAGCAGCCGCAAGAAGCGCAAAGTCATGGCGCAGGAGGTAAAAGAGTTCAGCGAACTGGTGAAAGACCAATATACTTTTCTGATGCAGCAATTGGAGAAGGTGTTGAAGGATTATTTTGACCTTAGTTCGAGGGTGAAGGAAATGCATACGGAGATCTTTTCACTGCGGGGACAACTTGCACAGGCGGCAGCCCTGCAATGCAGCAATAAAGATTGTACGCAACGGGCGCTGTGAAAGAGAACGTATGCGACCTATAAAGTTGATAGTAATCCACTGTTCCGCTACACGTGAGGACAGGGAGTTTACGGAATATGACTTGGATATCTGCCACCGCAGGCGGGGATTCAACGGGACGGGATACCATTTTTATATCCGCAAAAATGGGGATATCAAATCGACCCGACCTCTCGAACGCATCGGCGCACACACCCGTGGCTTCAACAAAGAAAGTATCGGTATCTGCTACGAAGGCGGGCTCGACTGCAAGGGACATCCCAAAGATACCCGTACCGAATGGCAGAAACATTCGATGCGTGTGCTGATTCTCACTTTATTGAAGGATTACCCGGGCTGCCGCATCTGCGGACATCGCGACCTCAGTCCCGACCTGAACGGAAACGGTGAGATAGAACCGGAAGAATGGATCAAGGCTTGTCCCTGCTTTAATGCTGAAAAGGATTGGGGGAAGGTGTAAACTGAGAAAAGCGCTCTCCTTTCTCTAAAAAGATGAAACAGGAAACTCCAACTAACCGATTGATAAAGTCGGATTAGTTGGAGTTTCCTGTTTATTCAAAAAGAAATTCTTTCTTTTATTGATTCTTCTTCAAATTTGGTGGTAATTTAACCAGTCGGTGGTATCTCCATTCCCCTCCTTCGGGGAAGGAGGGGTGGCTGAAAGCCGGGGTGGTAGGTGGATACACAATGCTGATAATAATAGACTTACGCATTCACCTACCACCTCCCCCTACGGGTACTCCTCCTTCCCGAAGGAGGAGAATGGAGAATACTATCGACTATCAAATTATTGTTGAATACTATCGACTATCAACTTTCAAATTATTATTTTCCTAATTAAGTTTACCACCAAATTTGAAGAAGCAACCTTTTATTTTGCTTCGAATGCAGTATCAATCAATGCTTTCAGGTTCAGGTAATGGCTTCTGTATATACCACCGGAAGCGCTTGCTGCATTGGCAAGGTCTCTCCGGAGATCTGTCAGTTGCCCACGGGCAATGGCGGATGCTTCCGACAGAGAATCGGGCATATACTGATTGGCGTTCGTCTTCGGTTTCTCGAGCATTGCAGTCAATGAGTTGACATAGACTTTCTGCAAGGCACGTTGATTGAGGTCGGGTCTTTTCCCTCCTCTCAGATCATTCCAGATACTCTTTCTCAAATCCTGGAACATCTCAGCGGAAGTGTAGGCTTTCGTACCGTTCATCAACTCGTTAGTTGTCATTTTATCCAATGTGCGGCTGCTAAGCAAGCCTTTCAGTATGCCACTCTGCACACTGAAGATAAAACTGGAGGTGTTGACCTGGGCTTTCTCCAACAGTTGGCTATCCATTAGCCAGGTAGGCATGGTGAACAGTTCTTTGTTCAGGAAGGCCATTGCTTTCTTCTGTATCTCTTTCGGCACAAATTCCACTGCTTTCACATCGGTCTGCTCTACCGAAATCGGGGTGCTGTAAATACCGGCAACATTGGTCGCCACGTGTCCCATATACAGAGAGAATTGTCCGGCGACATTACTATATAAAGTTCTTGCTTTCTCGTAACCTTCGTTCGGCTCGTACGTCCACTTTATAATTTCGGGCATGATACGTTTCAGGTTCTTGATACCATATGTACCAGCCAGCATAGCATCGTCTCCCAAGTCTTCGTTCTGGTTGCGGGGATCGTCGCGGTCGCTTTCCGTACCGAAGGTGTAACGCTTGTCTTCTTTCAGCTTACTGATAATCCACTTGTTCATGTGAGGAATTTCATCTTCCGCCGTCTTGAATTCGGGCATCCAGCGATACCCCCACTCGATAGACCAATCGTCATAGATACCGATGCGCGGGAAGATTCCGGCACGTGAGATGCTGTCTTCCGGCTGGGCGATGTAGTTGAAACGTGCGTAGTCCATGATAGACGGGGTGTGGCCGTTGGCTTCCACCCATGCTTTGTCTCTCAGTTTCTCTACCGGAACGGTAGCGGAAGAACCGAAGTTATGACGCAAGCCGAGTGTGTGGCCTACTTCATGAGAAGACACGAAGCGTATCAATTCGCCCATGAGTTCATCGTCAAACTGAGGTTTGCGTGCCCCCGGGTCTATGGCTCCGGCCTGTACGATATACCAGTTGTAGAGCAACAACATTACATTGTGATACCAGTTGATATGTGTTTCCAGAATTTCACCGCTGCGGGGATCGTGTACGTGAGGACCGCTTGCGTTCGGAATGTCGGAAGGCTTATAGACGATAGCCGAGTGGCGGGCGTCTTCCAAACTCCAGGTAGGATCGTCCGTGGGGGCTTCCTTACCGATAATGGCATTCTTGAATCCGGCTTTCTCGAAGGCTTTCTGCCAGTCGTTGACACCTTGAATCAGGTAGGGAACCCACTTCTTAGGAGTAGCAGGGTCGATGTAAATAACGATCGGTTTCTTGGGTTCTACAAGTTCTCCTCTCAGATATCTTTCTTTGTCCTCGTCTTTCGGTTCGAGACGCCAACGGGTGATGTTCGCTTTGTATTTCATACCGTGCGGGTTACCGTCAAAGTCTTTATAGCCGACAGCAAAATAGCCTACGCGGGGGTCATAGAGTCGCGGTTTCATCGGCTCTTTGGGCAGGAGCAGCATAGAGCTGTTCAGTTCGTAAGTCATCGGACCGGTGGAGTTGTAGTATTGAGCAATCATTTTCTCAAGAGCGCTGCCCATAGGCGGTTTCCGTTGGAAGGTGCGCACGGTGCGGATTTCGATATTCTGCGGGAAGGCTTTCAAGGTGTCGATATAGCTGGCGTCGGAGATCATTGAAGTCGCCCCGATATTATCTTTCGCATAGTTGGAGAAAGAGAACATATCATTATCCCTGCGGATAAAGTCGGTCATTTCGATCACATAGTTTTTCGTCAGGCTGTCCTTGCGCATCGTCTTCAGCGGGAAGGTGGCAACGATAGGTTGCACGTTGGAGTTCAGCACTGCCTGATACATTCCCAGTGTATCGGTGGAATGTTCCAGATAAGAGATCTGACGGATAAACAGTTTGTTGTCCCGTCCCAGTTCGAAACGTATCACTTCATCGCTGATATGGTCGCCCGGATAGCCGGCTTTACGTTTTTGTTTGTCCACCGGGGCCTTTACAATACGGTTGACAATCAGAATATCCCGTCCAAACAGGGAATCGGGGATTTCGAAGAAGTATTTTCCTTCTATACAGTGCACCTTGAAGAAACCGTTCATAGTCTTGGCTTTACCGGTGATTACGCTTGCATAAGGTTGGAAAGGAGATTTCTTGGCTTTCGCTATGGAGTCGGCTTTCGCTTTGTCGACAGCTTCCGTCTTACTGTTTTTCTTTTTCTTCTTTTTAAAGATGTCGGTTGACTGCGCTCCGGCCGTTGGAATCAACATTGCCAGAAGCAACAAAAAGGTAGTTAGTTTTCTCATGTTCTTATTTTTAAGATGTTAATAACTGCAAAGTTAACTATTCACACGAGCTATCCAAACAATACTTCCTTATTTTTCAGGTTCTTCTTCTAATTTGGTGGTAAAATTAATTAGGAAAATAATAATTTGAAAGTTGATAGTCGATAGTATTCAACAATAATTTGATAGTCGATAGTATTCTCCATTCTCCTCCTTCGGGAAGGAGGAGTACCCGTAGGGGGAGGTGGTAGGTGAATGCGTAAGTCGGTTATTATCAACATTGTGTATCCACCTACCACCCCGGCTTTCAGCCACCCCTCCTTCCCCGAAGGAGGGGAATGGAGATACCACCGACTAGTTAAATTACCACCAAATTTGAAGAAGCATCATTTTTCAAAGCCAAACGAGAATTTTCTTTTCCGGCTTAAAATTGACGCAGTATGCCATGCCGGCTAATTTCCTTTCCTGTTTCCAACCTTCATCAGAGCAAGCCCGATCACGATCCAGACCATTTCGCGGACACGGGTAATCAGTGCAGCATAAACCCCGTAGGCTCCGGAAAGGGAGAGGCCACCTACGGCAAGTGCAAAGCCTCCTTCACGTCCACCGAGCTGCATCGGCAAGAAGAACAAAAGATTGGCCAACAAGGAGGAAAAGGCAGCAATCAGGCAGCAGTCGGCAAAGCTGACGTTTGTTGTCAGCACATTAAGTATCAGCCAGATCTCAAGGCAACTGACAACACGAGCCGTGTATTCTAGAAAGAGGGCCGAATAAAAAGTACGTTTCTTCTGCCGGTGAAGGAGGGCGATTTGCTTATCTATGTTTTCCAGTTTCTCTTTATGGGTTTCGGCAAAATGAAGTACTTTCTTCTTTAGAAAAGGGAGACGACTACCCATGCGGATAAAGGCAACTGCCATACCGTGCCGGTAGCCTTTTATAAAAAGGACGGTAACCAGCAGGCAGAATAAAGTGATAGCTCCCAGAATAACGCTCATGACCCACCCTACGGGATAGAGACAGACATACAACAGGACGGAAGTCAGCCAGAAACAAAAGTGGGAGAAGATGTGCATCATCACGTAGAGAATCACCGAAGAGGTAGCCCTTTCGATTCCGATAAAGGGTTTCAGCTCCATAATCCGATAAGGCTCGCCTCCCATGAGCCCGACGGGTGTCACATAATTGAGCGCAAAGCCTGTTACGGTAAATTTATAAAGCCGGGAAAAGGAAAAGCCCGGTTTGCCTCCGCTACGGATGATGATATACCATGACAGCGTATTAATAAGGTAGACAAACAGCCAAAGCAACAAGACCAAGGGCAAATATATTCCTGCACGCTTCAGATTCACCCAAAGTTCCCGATAATCCATATCGAATGTGAATATCATTATCAGGACGGCAATGATGCCAAAAGCGAGGAATATATTGCGGTACTTGTTCTTCACTGCTTCTTATATACCTGTATATTTTACTTTATATACTTATAATACCTGTCAAAGAATCTATTAAATGCCGGAATTTTCATCAGCCCGTATTCAAACACCAGCCAACCGAGTAATGCGCAGGATATACCGAGCAACACATCAATGATGTAGTGGTGACAGGAATAAACAGCCGTTCCCCAAATGCCCAGCATGATAACGGCAAAGAGAGTAATCACATACCACCTGCATTTGCCGATGATAGCATATACCAGAGCCACCACCATATAGGCGGCATGAAGCGAAGGCACTGCGGCAAAAACATTGGCATTGCGCCCGTAGATAGAGTCGAAAATCGTCACACCGAAGAAAGCGTCGAAACGTCCCAGACCGGCTACGTTGCCCGGAGTGTTCAGTATCGGTTCGAAACCGTAATTAATGGCATACCAGGGGGGAGCAGCAGGATGAATGTAATAACCGGCAAAGCCGATTAAGTTGACCAGCAGAAATACCAGCGCAAAGCGGAGATATGTTTTTCTCTGCTTCTTGAAGTACAGGCAAAGACCGAACAGGATAGGCACGGGGACCCAACACAGATAAAAGATGCCGGCAAAGACATCTGCAACCGGCCAGTTATGGGCAGCGAAATATTCGCACGGGGTAATCAGGATACCGTTGTCCATGACCCCGAAAAGAGATTTCTCCAGATTGTATAATCCGGCTACATCAATCGGGTTCACTTCGTAATTGGGACAGATACGCATCCAGTCGTAGGAGATTCCGAAAATGGCAAAAGGCAACAGGGCTAATGCAAGTTTACGGGTGGGTAGCCCGGCAAAGAATAAGACCAGATAGAGTGCCACCATTAAGAAATGTTCGGAACGAAGTCCGATGAAGACACCTGTCAGCAAAAGAAAAAGAGCCATAGTGATTACAGTAATCAGGGCTTCATTCTTTGACGGCAGTTCAATAACTATTTTCATTCTAATAAGGTGTTAATATACCAATACTATTTAGCTTTTCGGACAATTATTTCATCATTACCTTATAGCAATGTCTCACACGCGCGAAAGCTGTGATATTGGCAAATACGGCAACGAAAGCCAAAGGTACAATCAGTATCAACATCGGGTCGAAAGCCGTGATATCTTTGAATACACCGCAGAACAACGCTCCCAGACTGGTGAGTACCACACGTTCCGGACGCTGCATGAATCCTACTTTACACTCGATACCTAATCCTTCGGCACGTGCACGAACATAGCTCACCATTAACGAACCGATCAATGCCACAAACGCAATCAGGGCATAAAAGAAATAATCTTTCATCGACAGGTAGTAGCAGATACCGAAAAATGTCATCAGTTCGCTGTAACGGTCGAGCACCGAATCATAGAGTGCACCGAATTTGGAACTCATGTTTCCCAACCGCGCCACACGACCGTCCATCATATCGAACAATCCGGCAAACAGAATAACACCTCCCGCCCAACCGACGATAGCAAGGTCGTTCCGGCCGCCACAGATACCGGCATAGACAAACATTCCTGCTGCCACCACGTTCAGGATAAATCCGGTTGTAGTGATAAAATTGGGAGTGATTCCGATTTTAATCATTCCGTGTATCAAAGGATTGATAATCTTATAAATCAACTGTTGCAAATAATCTCTGTAATTCATATTGTGTCTAAATCTGTTTTTATCTAAATCTTCTGTTTTTATTTCAATCTCTTTTTCTGAACAAACTTCCTATGTTTATATTCCGGTATACAAAAAAGCGGTGCATATTATAATTCCAGAATAATGCGACGATAACCGCTACCGCCATTTTGGGGATAATGAAAAAGTCGCCGAAATACTGACTGAGCGTATCGCGTACCCAAGGAATCTTTGCCAATGATTCCGTCAGCGCATACGTTCCCCACGTGTTCAGCCAGATGCTGCATACCCACACAAGGATAAACTTTACAGCAACGTTCGTTTTCTTTCCTGTCGATTTAAAGGTCCATTTATAATTAATTACGCAATTGACAATTCCTCCGTATACAGCCCCTGCGAGGGTAGCATATACATAGTAGACTTCAAACAGCCTCACCAGAAGAATTGTAACCAGAAAGTCTGCAATAGTTGCCATTTGAGCCGAAAGCTGCGCCCTCAAAAACATGAAGAAGCCACCCTTCTGGGAAATCATCCGTGCAACTTTTCTCAGCCAATCACACATCTTACTCCTGCTAACAAGATAAAACTATATACCCCTGCCAGTATATCATCCATCATCACACCTACCCCACCTCTGAGACTCTCCATTTTGCGGATGCCCAATGGCTTGGCAATGTCGAATGCACGGAACAGGACGAAAGCCGCCACTACATACCATATCCATTTGTCATTGTCGGGAACGGCAAGCAATGGTATCCACACTCCGACCATTTCATCTACCACTACACGCGAAGGATCTTCCCCCCAACAAGCCTCCAGCTTATCGGCAGCCCAGATCCCGGCGAAAGTAAACACAATCACCAACGCGGCAGTAATCCATAAGACAACAGAAAAAGGGAGCAGAAGATAAAGTGCAATCCAGATGATAGAAGCCAGCAACGCCCCGGCGGTACCGGGAGCAAAAGGAGAAAAACCGGAGCCAAAGCCCGTGCCTATCAATACAGGTAGAAAAGGAGCTTTCTTCATTAAATTACAAGTTACTAATTAAAAAGTTGAGGTTGAGCATCCACCCGTCTTTTCAGTAAGGCAAACCTCAATCTCAACTTTATTATTCTTGGTTCCTGATTAAGCTAAGTAATCGGGTTCTTTTTCGCCAATCATGTTACGCAATGTCTGTTTTACCATTCTCCATTGAGTAAACAAGTCATGTTCGGGTTGGTGTTCGAAGTCGTGCATCGGGCTCTTGCAGAAGAATGACAACCAAGTCTGGATGCCGCACATACCTGCACGCATAGCCAAGTCACTGAACAATACCAGGTCGAGCGCGATAGGAGCAGCGAGGATAGAGTCACGGCAAAGGAAGTTTACCTTGATTTCCATAGGATAGCCCATCCAACCGAAGATGTCGATGTTGTCCCATGCCTCTTTGTTGTCCTTGCGGGGAGGATAGTAGTTGATACGTACTTTATGATAAACGTCTCCGTAGAGATCAGGATATTTTTCGGGTTCAAAGATCGTGTCGATTACAGACAGTTTGCTGACTTCTTTTGTCTTGAAGTTGTCCGGATCATCAAGCACTTCGCCGTCGCGGTTACCGAGAATGTTGGTAGAGAACCAGCCGTTCACACCCAGCATACGGGTCTTGAACATCGGAGCCAATACGGTTTTCATCAGTGTCTGACCGCTCTTGAAGTCTTTTCCTGCGATAGGTACATTCTTCTGCTTGGAGAATTCCCACATAGCCGGAGTGTCTACACACAGGTTAGGAGCACCCATTACGAACGGAGCGCCTTCTGCGATAGCAGCGTATGCATAGCACATACTCGGAGAGATCACTTCTGTGTTGTTGTCCTTCATCGCTTTTTCCAAAGCAGCGAGTGACATGTGTTCGTCTGACAACGGAATGTAGATTTCAGTACTTGCAGCCCAAAGTACCACAATGCGTTCACAGTTGTTGGCAGCCTTGAAGTCGCGGATGTCCTGACGCAGTTGCTCTACCATTTCCCAACGGGTAGCAGCTTTCTTGATGTGCGTACCGTTCAGACGTTTTGCCCAGTTGTGGTCGAAAGCAGCCGGCATAGGCTTGATAGCTTCCAATTCGTCTTTCACTCCGTTCAGGTCCTTTTCTTTCAGAACCTCAGCGTACATAGCAGCTTCGTATGCATTATCCGGGAAAATGTCCCAACCTCCGAAAACAATGTCGTTCAAATCCGTCAAGGGCACAACGTCCTTGATGAGTTTTTCTTCGTTGTTTTCCATGCGCATTGTGGCTAACTGGGTAATAGATCCTATCGGTTTTGCCAGTCCCTTGCGAGAGGCTAGTGTACCTACAATCATTGTGGTGGCAACCGCACCACCGACTCCAACTACCAACACACCGAGGCGTCCGGTAGCGGGTTTAATTTCTTGTTTCATTTCTATTCTATTAAAATTAAACTAAAATTGATGCAAAAATAAGATTAATTAATTACTAATACAGTCTTTATTTGTCATATAAACATTGCAATTAGCAGGATTTAACTTTTAAAAGGTCATGTGGAGACTTATTCTCAAACCGGACTTGTCTATTCCGGGTGAATCACGGTAGGTAAGCCTCCAGACGTAATCCAAGCGTAATACCTTAAATATGTTTTCGATACCTACGCCCACTTCCACGTAAGGCGTTTTCCCCATGGCACGGGTATCCGCTATCGGAAAAGCAAACAATCCGTCGCTCAATTCCGGATTATTCTTATCGCTCAAATGACCATACAATCCCCGGCATGAAACGATTTCACGCCATTTCAGTTTTTTCAACAACGGGATACGGTTGAACAGCCAGCCGTTGAGGAAATAAGTGACGTCCCAAGAGAAATATTCATCATTCATAAACTCCATGGCATTCATCAATGAATAGGATTCGGGCTGAATGGTATAGGAAAGGTTGGCATTAGGCATTATCAGCAACGGGAAAGGCACTTTGTCCCATACTTTTCCTGCTTTCAGTATGACGTCCGTATAGCCGAAGGCGGAGAACCAGAAACGCTTCTGCACTCCCGCTTCGGTATGGTTGTAGGTGTAATCGCTTCCCAGCACTCCCTTTCCGGCAATGGTATGGGAGAGCGTGAACACCGGAGCATCCAGCGACACGGGGAAACGGTTCCACTGCGTCTGGAAGAACTTCTCATTCGGAGCATAGCGCAGTTTCAATTCGGCTGCACTGGTGGAGTATTCTTTGACCGGAGTCAGCACATCACCTTCTTTCTGAAGAAAGGGAATCAGGTAGGAGGACTCGTCTGTCCGACGACGTGCCGTCAGTTGGAAGGAGAAACCTGAGTAGAACTCGTTGGTATAGGTCAACTCGGCTTGCCGGAAATAACCGATGCGATCGTCTTTCTCGCGTTTCAGGGCAAGGAATACGTTATCTTTACTTGTGTAGAGATAGTTCTGCCCATATTGATTGACGTCTGACTCGTAACGTAGTTTTAATGAGTGGATAGGAAATTCGTTGGCGTACTCTTTCTTTTTCTTGAAAGAGTATTCCAGTTCCGCCAGTCCTTTCACCCGTTCGTCCTTGAAGCCGTAGGCGATGTAACCTTTACCGAGAAGGTGCGGATTGAGCCATGCGGTAGTCATTCCTCCGGCACGGAGACGGGGACCTTCGAGCGTGTTACCGCTAATGGTGGCATTCATCGGGCCAATATAGAAAAGAGGGGCTTCTTTGGAAGTAGGAATGTATCCGGTAAAGAGGATAGAGAGAATCTTCTCCGTCCAGTAGTAAACCGGATAACCGCGCAGTTGCGTCATCAGCTTGTCCACGGAGTTCTCCTGTTCGGAGATAGCGGCTTGCGGACGGTTCTCCGCCCAGAAGGTTGCGGGACGGGACAGGGCTTCCGTTTCTTCAATGATACGCTCCGGCTTGGCGAAGGCTTTGTCCGCTTCGGCAGTGGGAGTAAATGTATAGTTCGTATAATCCGCTACGCGACGGGCAAAGATACCGTCCTGTCCTTCGGTCAGCTTGAATTCTACGGTAATACTTTCGTGGTCGAGCAGGCGCGTACCGTCTTCGGCACGTTTAAATTCCTGTTCGAGCAACATATAATCGACAAAGTTCAGGTTTATCTTTTTCGGGAAATTGAATACGGCACGCTTCACGAAATAGGTGGAGTCGAGTGTCACATACAGGTGTCCGTTAAAGCCGAAAGATTCTGAGTTAAAGGGAGTGAAGGCAAGGTCTACGCATTGTTCACCTGCTATCTGCAAGGTGTCCATTAGGTAGTATTTATAGAATCCTGTACCGATGCGCGACAGGGGACTGACAAATTTGTTGGTGAACAAGGAGATGTTATTCTCGTAAATATCAACGTCTTTGAACACCTCGTTGATAGCTGCCTGCATTCCTTGTTTGGAAAGAAACTCGTCAACACCTGCCTGTTTGCGGCCTTTCACCCATTGTTTCTCGGCATGAGGGGATTTACGGTAATAATCCGTAGCGAGCAGTTCACGGGCGGATACGGTAAGGATCGGTTTTCCGGTCACGGCGGAGGTATCTACATATTCCGTGAGGAAATCGAACTTGCGGTAGAGCCATTTTTTCTGTTTTTCTTCATCAAAGTTGTTCAGTGCGAAGGTAGTTTTCTCGTAGCGTTCACGTTGCCAGAAATCTTTTTCGTCAGGCGAATGGTCGTCACGATGCTCTATCATGTGACGGACAAATTCTACGGCAGGATTGTCTTTCTTACGGTAGTGTTCGCGTTTGGGCTTTACTACGACTTCATTGAGGGAATACGAAGTGGGTGAAAGGGCGATTTTATAAGATGCATTCCGGGCAGGACGAATCTGCCGGCTGTAATCATTATAGCCTATCACTGAAACTACCAGCACTGCTTCGGAACGGCTGGTCTTGAAGTAGAAACGTCCGTCGCTTCCGGTGGTCGTTCCTTCGGTCGTGTCTTTCAGACGTACAGATGCATAAGGTAAAGGTTCCTTTGTCAGAGAATCAGTCACCACGCCTTGCAGTATATACTGCGCGCTTAGCGGAATACTGATAGTCAAGAAAAGAAAGAGCGTTAGTACACCTTTTACCATTAGTCTCATACCTTAAATTCTATTGAATTGAGCGGGGCAAAGGTAAGGGTATTTGGGGACAATTAATAGTTCTGTTTGACGGAAGAACTGTTCTCATTTATCACATTTAAGGAAAAAGAATACGAAATTTGGTTAATCCGTCGGAATAAGTACGCAGAGAGAAAGTACATCCGTGACGCATCAGAACTTCACGGATAAAGATAAGCCCGATCCCCTGACCGTTCGGTTTCGTTGAAAAGAAGGGGCTGAACAGTTTGGCTTCTGTCTCTTTACTGATCCCTCTGCCGTTGTCTATCACCTCGATCGTAGCAGGAGACAGGGTACGGATAATGATTTCTCCTTTGGGTTCCGGACTTTCGTCTTCAGGCACAATGCTTTTCCCCTCCGGTGCGATACTCTCCGCCGCATTCTTAATGATATTGACAAGCACTTGTTCAAACAGGGAGCTGTCCAGTTTTACGTCCGGCAGACTTTCGTCTATCTCCATGCGGAGAGTGATGTGGCGGTCGTTGCACATTCCTTCCATGAAACGTTTACAAGCAAAGACTAGGTCGTTGAGATTGACAAGAGAATACGTCGGTTCGGGAATCTTCACTACATCGGCAAAGCGAGTGATGAAGCGGCTCATGGAGAAACAGCGTTCAATGCAGACACGCATCACATCGCAGATGTCTTCCATACCTTCTTCCGTAGTAAGCGCTTGCTCTACGGTGTCCAACGTAGAGGTAATTCCCGCAGTGGTATTGTTCACTTCGTGGGCTATCATACGGATTACTTTCTCATAGGCTTTCTTCTCAGCTTTCATCACTTCATCCGTAAGGCTTTCGATCAGAAAGAAAGGATGTTGGAATCCACGGTCGATAAAGGAGGAATGGGTGCATCGGTAAATGTTCGAGTCATTCAGGCGGACGGTTACTGTCTCACCTCTCGGCAGACTGGCAAGTTCCCCGGCTAACGGGGAGTCAACGTCTTTCATCTTTTTCCCCTGAACATCTTCGAAGCGGACACCGAGCATTTTCAACGCCATAGGGTTAAGTTCCGAAAGTTCGTCGTCAAGGGAGGTGATGATAACTCCCATAGGAGAAGCCTTAATCATCAAATCGAGAAAATGATTCTGTTCGCGCAGACGGAGGCGTTCGTTCTTGAGTTGTTCCATCATGCGGTTGAAGATATTCACGATACGGTCGGCTTCGTACTGCCCCACCCGGCTCAGTCGACTACTGAAATCCTGCTCGCGTAACAATTCCATACCGCTTCCAATCGTGTTCAAAGGTTTCACTATCTTACGATAAAAGAAAACCAGATAGACCAAGATGAACAGGATCAGCCCCTCTCCTACATAAAAGAAAGCCGGACGTAACTGGCCGGAAAGGCAAAGCAAGCCAATTCCCAAAATCAACAACAAGATGACGAATATGTAAAAGAAGCCTTTGATTCGCACGGACAAATAGTTTTAAGTTATATGATTCACTGGTAATTATCTGTCTGCATCATCAGACAGAGCCACAATATACAAGCTATTATAACGTATAATTTATATTATGCTTTTCAAGCCTCCGGTAAAGGGCGGCACGACTGATACCTAATGCCATAGCTACCTGACTCAGGTTACCTTTATGCCGTTCTAAAGCCTGAAGTATGGTCTGACGCTCTATTTCGTCCAAAGTCATGCCGATAAAAGAAGTACTTTCGGCTGCTTTCTGATCGTTATGGCGGATATACTGGGCGTCGAAATCGGATGCGTCGAGAGTAGGCTTGCCACTGACAAGTATCGTACGTTCCACCAAGTTCTTCAATTCGCGGATATTTCCCGGATAAGGCAGGCGGCTCAAAAATTGCATGGCATCGGCGGAAAATTCCGTGCGAGGCAATCCGTTCGTCTCTGCCTGACGGTCAGCGAAGTGACGCACCAGCAAAGGGATGTCCTCACGGCGTTCGCGCAAAGCGGGTAGTTTAACGGTTATCAGATTGATACGATAGAACAAGTCTTCACGGAAAGTACGTTCATTCACCATTTTGCGCAAATCGGCATTGGTGGCGGAAACTACACGGATGTCCGTTTTGCGTGGACGACTGTCGCCGAGCACTTCGAAGGTCTGATCCTGCAATACACGCAGAAGCTTCACCTGACAGGAAAGGTCGAGGTCGCCTATTTCATCAAGGAAGATCGTTCCCTTGTCTGCCATTTCGAAACGTCCGGTACGGTCGGCGGAAGCGTCGGTAAAAGCTCCTTTCTTGTGCCCGAACATTTCACTTTCAAACAGGCTTTGGGAAATTCCTCCGAGGTTTACTTTTACAAAAGGATGCTTAGCACGCTGGCTGTTAATATGGATCGCTTCGGCTATCAGTTCCTTACCTGTACCGCTTTCGCCTGTTATTAATACGGAGGCGTTGGTCTTTGCAATGCGGGCAATGGTATTCAATACGTCCGTCAAGCCTTGGCTACGACCGATGATATGATTACGATTGAATGCGTCGTTCTGTTCCTGCGTTGTTTCTTTAGGAGCAGTGGAAAGTTCCAAGGCCGTCTCGATACGTTGCAGCAGGGCAGCGTTGTTCCACGGTTTGGGAATAAAGTCAAAAGCTCCTGCCTGCATTCCCTGCACGGCAAGTTGGATACTCCCCCAAGCTGTCATCAGTATCACCGGAGTGTCGGGACGGAACACTTTCACTTGTTTGAGCAGAGTCAAACCTTCTTCACCTGTCGTTGAGAGAGTGAAGTTCATATCCATAAGTATCAAATCCGGAGCTACCGTACGCACTACTTCGATAGCTTCCCGGGGACCGGGAACTACCTGTGCTTCGTATCCCGCACGCTTCAACATAAAACTAAGCGAAGAACGTACCGCGCTATCATCGTCAATTATCAGAATCATAGTTCGTATTCCTTATTCTATATTCTATCAGAGCTTCCTTTTCTATTACTGTGATGATGCAAATCTACAAAAAAATACTGTCTTTATGGACCTTTCCTTTTTTATTGTCGCACTATTTCATCAAAATCGGCTTCCAGTTCGGTATTGGTACGGAAATCCCAAAGCGTCAGGCTACGAATCTGATAAAAATAATACCAATAATAATAGAGCTCGGAAATGTGCTTCTGACGCGCCGCATCTTTGGAACTTTGAGCGTCGTTCAGGTCCAGCGTATTAATCTTGCCAATCAGAAAGGTTTCAATACTGGTCTTGTAACGTTGCTGCGCTATGAGATCAGCTTCCTTTGCAATAGCTAACTGCTGCGCCTGATTATTGAAATTCTCCACTAACAGGAAAATGTTCTGATTGAAGTTTATCTGTTCCTGACGGATTCTGGAAAGCACCACTTCACGGTTGCTCTTGGCAACCCGAACTTTACCCCGGCGTTTTCCCCAGTCCAGAATAGGAATCTTAACACCGACCTGCACAATTTGGTTATCCTGCAAATTCTTGTAAACAGCAGGGAAATCACGATTCTCTCCGGTATACCCCACACTTGCAAACAGATCGATGCTACGCAGGTTACCGCGTGCCGTGGCCACTTCATAATCAGCTTCCAACTGTCGGCGACGAATGTTCTGAGCAAATGAGTTACGTTCTAAAGCTTTGCTCAACACTTGATTGTATTCCATTTTCGTTCCGTCCACAGTTTCGGGAATGACGGGACGCAGATTCTCATCCTCTCCCACTCCTAAAAAGGCGCGAAGCTGGAACATCTTGGCATTGAGGTCACTTTCGGCCTCCGTCAAAGAAGCTTTTGCATTCAAGGCGGAAAGTTTCAGTTGCAAGAGTTCGTTTTCGGAGATCTGCCCCATTTCACGTTTAGCAAGTGCTACTTTGTAGAGGTGGTCGGCATTGGAGAGGTTTTGCCTGGCTGTCCCCAAGTTTTCTTCGGCCAGCAGGAGATTAAAATAATAGGTGATTGCCCGCATGGTTACTTCTTCGGTAGCGGTAATAAAAGCAGCTTTTGCTTCCGCATAACGTACCGGTTCAATGCGCCTGTTCCATTTCACGTTGTTTACGCCAAGAATCGGTTGCGTGAGTTTCAGCGTAATGGGAACAGACATGAAGTGACGGTCGCCTCCGGAGCCCAACTGCTTCATATAGTCGAGCGAAGACACCAATGAAAGTTTACCGCCGGTAAGCCAGATGTTCTGGTCAATGGAAAGGTCGCCGGAAAGTCCCAAAGCACTGTTACGGACAAAGCTGTATGAACCGTCTGCATTCTGATAGGAGCCATAAGACTTGTTGTAATTAGGCAATGTACCGGTCAGGTTGACTTCCGGCAAAAGATCGGCACGGAAGGTACGATATTCCCAATAGGCAGTTTTCAATTCATTCAGGGCAACGGCGGCATCTACGGATTGCACGCGTGCCATAGCAATAGCTTCATTCAAGGTTATCTTCCTTTCCTGCTGTGCCGATAATACCACAGGCAGGCAAACAGCAGCAAGAGCAAACAATATACTTTTCTTTTTCATTACGCACTATATTTTTCACCTAAGGAGATTCAAACGATGTGCCAAAAGAATAAGGTATTTATTTTCAATCAATTAAAGAATAAGAACAGTGTTCATTTTCGGACACTATGCTCAAAAATGAACGTTCGATTATGTATGCAGCCGTTTTAGTATTGTTTGTAGCAGGTACGGGTGTCTATTCGCAGTAGTTAGGAAGACGTACCGTAAAGCGGGTGCCTTTGCCTACTTCGGAAGTGACACTGATAGTTCCTTTCAGACGTTCGACAATAGTCTGGCAAATACTCAATCCCAAACCTGCCCCCTGCGTAAAGTTATCGACCTTATAGAACCGCTCGAAGATATGGCGGATACCTTCTTCCGAAATGCCGACTCCCGTATCTTCTACGAAAATCCGGGTATAACCCGGTTCTTCATCTTCTTCATAACCGAAAGTGATAAAGCCGCTACCGGTGAACTTGGCAGCATTATTAATAAGGTTATTGACTACCTGTTGCAGGCGGACATTATCTGTCGTAAGATATTTCTTGTCGCCCGCAGGCATACGCAGTACCAGTTCTACGCCCGCAGGCATATTCAGGCGCTGCGAATCATGGACAGTTTTGAGCAATAAAGGCAGGTTATGTTCCGCAAACATAAATTCCATTGTTCCCGATTCGATGCGCGACAAATCGAGAATATCGTTAATCAAAGCCAGTAACAATCCGCAGTTCTTGTTGATTGTGGCAATAAACTGCGTCACCTCTTCTTCGGTAAAGTTACTCGTATCACTCAACAAATCGGAGAAACCGACGATAGCATTCAGCGGAGTGCGGATTTCGTGGCTCATATTGGCAAGGAAGGCCGACTTCAATTTATCCGCCTGAAGCGCCTTATCACGTGCCTCCCGCATCTCTTGCTCAGCAGTCTTATACCGCTGGATACTCTGACATACACCTAATATATTATAGAGAGAATCCTGCGTCAAGCCGGTAACAATAGAAGAACGGTACTCCCACCACTCATATTCGCCTTTCACATTACGCTGGCGGAAGTTCAAACGTGTGCTTTCTTCTTCACCCGACAAGGCCTTGTCAAAAAGAACACGTATTTCTTTTATATCATCCGGATGAATCGTACGATCCATTTCTTTGCGAGAAATGGTAGTAACAGCTTCATCATAACCGAGCCTCACCAGAAAGCCTTGCGGAAAAATAAAGCAATTTGTTTCCATATCAAACTGCCACGGATAAATAGCGCTCTCGTCCACTGCCATGTCGAAGAAACGCTTCTGCATCTCTTCATCCGATATATTACGTGCAGAAAGAGCCATACCGGTAATTTCTTCCCTTGAAAAAATAGGCACGATTTCTCCCGATACGGGAAAATATTTGTCACTATGTACTTCTTTCATAAAGGCACCTTGCGGTATCATAACACTCTTTCCGGTCTTTGCTACTTCCTTCAACATTTTATGGAGGATATCCTGACCATTATGATAAACCTTGAAAATGCTTCCCGCCATCATTCCTTCATACACACGTCCGCCTATATCGAACGGCAAATGTAGCATTTGCAACAGGGAACGGTTGGTGAAATGGATATGTAAATCGGTATCATACGTAATGACACCGTCGCGAATGGAATGGAAGATATTATCAAACTCATTGCGTTGCTCTACCATTTTATTTTGTACCAACAAACGGGTCTGTACCTGTACCCTCCGCTTAGCCTCGCGACGATTGACGCGAATCAACCATACGATAGATGCAATCAACAATGCCAGAATAGACGGATAAAGAAGGATAAACAAGAGTTTATATTTCTCCCAATAGGGTTCATTGACAACAGTTCCTTTCGAGCCTATCTTGTCAGGATTGACATGAAAAAATTCCAGTTGCTTGTAGTCATATATAAACCCTTGCGGAATCTCAGTAACCCCGACGTCTTTGGGAGATGTTCCTTTTAACACGGAAGAAGCTCTCTGTGCGGCCTGCATTGCCGAAGTATAGGCATCGCAATCATAAGCACCGAACACTCCGTTGGTCAAACCAACATTCTGTGTAGCAAAAACAGGGGCTTTCGAGTTTTTGCCTACAAAAGAAAGAAAAGGAGACCATTTGGGAGCAATTACCACACGTCCGTAACTATTACGCGGATAGCAAATAGCAGAAATAATATGGCTGGTTGTCTGATTTTGTGTGTTATATATCTTCATGTCATAATCGGGATTATCTTTCTGAAAGACTTCCCATTCCTCCTGAAAATCCTCCAGTCCCTTGTTACTCAGAAAACTATTATCAATCACACAAATAACCTCTTTGCGTTTGGGAAACAGTCGCTGTGCCTCCCGCAAAATAATATCAAAATCAGGATTGACCGTATATCCGCAGACATTGGGATGAGCGGCAAACAGCTTCTCATCCGGATACTTAATACCAAAAAACACAACCGGTATTTGCAAGGGCAACGAGTCTCCACACGCAAAGAGCGTATAGAAAGCCTCATCACTGGATGTCACAATCAAATCGGTTTCCCTGTCACGAGCACGCTCACAGAAACGACGCATAATGACTTTCTCAGATCTGAATGCCCAAAAATCCGCATCCAGATATTCAGTCGTTATATTCACTTTCAAGCCATTATCTTTAAAGCCTTTCACCAAACCTTGGTTCAAATCGCGATGCCAAGGAGTCTGCGAAGTATACGATTGGATAAAAAGCACATTGTATGTACGCTCCGATGCTGCCGCTTGACAAAGAACGGCAATAAACAGAACTACAAACACACAGAAATATCGTTGTTTCATAAGCAAAAGATCTGCACCTCTTTCAATATTGTTCGCACAAAGATAAGTTATTATATTGAAAACAATGCAAATAGCCTTAACTTTTTACTGCACTTGATGCCCGTCAAAGAAACGAACTGTCCGCGAAGTCTGTTTTGCCTGTTCTTCATTATGCGTCACCATAACAATCGTCCGTCCGTCTTCCTTATTCAACCGGTGAAGCAGTTCCATAACTTCCGCTCCCATTCTGGAGTCCAGGTTACCGGTCGGCTCGTCAGCAAGGATAATCTCCGGATTGCCGATAATCGCACGGGCAACAGCAACACGCTGGCACTGACCACCGGAGAGCTGAGACGGGAAATGACGCATCCGGTGACTTAACCCCACCTTTGCCAAAACGTCCTGTGCCAACCGCTTGCGTTCACTGCTACTCATACGACGGTAAAGTAAAGGCAACTCAACATTATCCAGCACATTGAGCGAATTTATCAGGTGGAAGGACTGAAACACAAATCCCAGTTTCTTATTACGGAAAGCGGCAAGTTCCTTATCTTTCATGCTTTCAATTCTTGTTCCGGCTACTTCTATACTTCCACCGGTTGGTGTATCCAATAGCCCCATAATGTTCAATAAAGTGGATTTACCACAACCTGACGGCCCCATAATGCTCAGGAACTCTCCTTTATTCACTGTAAGGTTTACATCCTCCAACGCTACCGTTTCAATCTCATTGGTGCGATAAATCTTATTAATGCCAACTAATTTAATCACAGTCGTAAGTATTTAAATCGTTATTATTATAATCTGTCTTTCTCTTTTTCCGGTCGTATCTTCATCATTTATTCATCACGCAAGGCTTCGGTGGGAGGAATCCTACTTATCTTGTAAGCCGGAATAAAGACTCCGAGCAACACCACAACGATAATAATGATATAAACTATAAGTGACACTACTATATAATGCAGCCAGAAATTGTTAATCCAAAGTGAAGGCACGACATAGCCCTGTTCATACCAGTTGCCTTCTGCCAGTCCATACTGCAAATAAATCAGACACCCCACCAACCAGGCAAACGAAGCCAATATAGCAGCTTCTCCCATTAATAGCCTGCATATATTACCCGGTGCTGCCCCATAGCTCAACATAATTCCCACTTCTTCACGGCGGCTACGAGTTTGGAGCCAGAAAGCACCGGTGACTCCTAACGCCAGATTAATAAGAAAGAAAACCGCTAATATTATATTCATCCGGTATTTATTGGTAACACCGGAGCCATATTCCAAGTAATCCAATTGTTCCTTGTAAGTAGAGACCTCCCGTATATAAAGATTACCGGCTTTCAGATTACTGTATGCCCAAGTACGGAAGTCATGCAGAAAACGTTGCTCGGACACATCCGGTTGCAGACGAATCAAAAAAGATCCCCCGTTCCATACTTCTTTCGAACGAACATTCAATTGCGGTTCAAAGAAAGAATACATACCTTGTTCATAATTACGGGAACGCACTTTCTCCACGACTCCTTTTATTTGAAAGAAAGTTGTATCCTTCTCATCGTCATCGCTATTATAAAACAGTCGTTTTCCGGTCAACCGGCCGACCTTCGGAAGGATCTGCAACAAATCAGCAGATACAACAAGATCATTTCTCTGATAATCCATATTGTCCAATTCTCCCAATGTCTTTCCTTCAAAGGTTTTGAAACCAAAAGTCTCAAAGAATCCGGTATGGGGTATAAAGTAGGATATGGACGCCGGTATTGCCAATGTATCGTATGCATAAGTATTATACGAACTCCCTCCCGAACCCGGAAAAGCAAAAGTCACCAAAGGAGCAGCATTCTGTACACCGGGATAATCACGTAACTTACGTAACATACGATGCATATTTTCCATTGTATGAAGAGAATCCGCTTCTTCCTTATTATAATCAGGAGCAGTGGAAGGCAAACTGCGGATAGGAGCAATCAGCAACCCGTCCGGTTCGTATCCTAAAGGCAACGTCTGATTATAACTTAACACAAAGAGAGGATCAGTGATATACCAGGTCAGAACAGTGACCAGTATCAGTTCGGCAAGCAACCACGCATTCCGGACTCGCCGTGCCCAAAGATTTTTCAGTATCAGTTTCAACATAATGATCTAATTCTATTATATATAAGGTGATAACCCTATTTCTGCTCATTCAAAGATTCAACTATCGGATGGCGTAATGCATTCCATGCGGGTATTAACGCTGATATCAGATTCAGTAATAAACAGAACAGAGCCGCTGCCACAAAGATTAACGGAGCAAAAAACATATCAATTCCCATTCCCAAATTCACTCCTTTAGGAGGAAACTTAGGAAAGACTTCGAATAAACTGAATATCTCATATCCCGACAAAGCAAGTACAATCCAAGCTATTACCAATCCGAGAAGAGTTCCCAAGCCTGTAAGGAGTAGATTTTCCCAGATAATCTGTACCAATAACCGCCTGCGGGAAGCACCAAACGCCTTACGTATACCCAAATCCGGTAACTGGCGTTCCATACGGGCAGAAATCATGCCGCTCAAATTGAAAGCGGGAACAAAAAGTAATACCATAAAGATACCTACAAACATCCATATCACCCTGCCCCAGTCGACAGCGACATTACTCCAGAGGCGGAAAGTGCTATGCCAATAAAGTTCGGGTTGTCCCACTAAATCCAGCTTCCACCCGTCACCCATATCCGATACATTAAATTTACGGACAAGTTCCAGTACTTCATCTTGTACATCTGTGACACTTTTCGATTCCTTCATCAAAATGTAGACACGATAACCTCCCAACGCCCAATGGCTTCCTTCATCATCATAGCCATCGCGACAACTATAAGGAAGATAAACTTGGGCATACGAGTCCGGTGTAAGAAAACTGCCACTTTTCACAACACCCACTACTTTTACATTGGTATAATCCATTAAGAAGTTTTTACCGACCACTCCCTTAGTTGTTCCGAAAAGCTGCTGTGCATAACTATCTGTCAGTACTACATTATGAATACCGCTACGGCGATCGGCCTCAGTAAATGGCTTCCCCTCCAGAAAGACCAAAGGAAAGACACGGAAAAAGTTCTCGTCCGTATACCTTGCATAAGTCGGAATTTCTTCTTTTTCGTTTGTTACCCGGGCATAACTTGTACCAAACACTCCGGTACTTACTTCCGCACTTTCCAACGAGCAGAACCAGTCTTTCAACATTGCATAACTGATATTGGCAGAATGAGTACTCTCATCGTTTGTCATTTTAGCGGATTTCACCACCAATGTACGCATCCTGTTCGTCTCCGGATAAACAGGAGCCAACCGCACATAATACACAATAGCTATTACCATTGTCATAACGATAGAAATCCCTGTTCCTACAATATAGAGCGTGCTGAAAAGCGGATTCTGCTTCATTAAGTTCCACGCTTGTTTCAAATATACCCTGACAGCCATATCTTCTACCTTATTTTAGTTTCAGTTTATTCTTGTTTTTATAGGAGTTCATATCGCTCACCACTACCCTGTCGCCCAGTTTCAACCCGCTCAGCACTTCTACATATTCAAAGTTGGAATCGCCCAACTGTACTTTACGTTTGACCAGTTCGCTATCCGAATCGCAGACAAACAGTTCATATTCACCGCGTCCCACATAGAAAGAGCCATTGGCAATACGCATCACATCTTCTTTCACGGCATTCATCACATAGACATCCGTCTTCAATCCGGAACGCAGACGGCGGTGGTTATCCTCCTTCAACTGTACGCTGAAAGAGATCACCCCATTCTTGGAAAGCGGTGTCACACTGCTGACAGTTCCTTCCAATTTATCACTGCCGATTTTCACAATCGCTTTTCCCCCTGCCGACACACGGTCACCGTACGTATCGGCAATCTCGCCTTCCACTTTGAAATGACTCAAATCGGAGATGACTGCCACTTGTTCGCCCTGCGAAATCTGTGCACCAATCTGATTATTAATAAAGGTAAGGATAGCTTTTCGGGGAGAACGTATTTGCGCATCCTCAAACGTACGCTTCATCTCCGCCAGACTCTTACGGAAGATATTGAAATCAAGTTCCTGCACCTTCAACTCTGCGGCGGCCACTTCCTGTTCATTTTTAAACTGCTGTTGAAGTTGTTCGTATTCGAGCTGGGCAACATTATAGCTTAGTTCCGCCTGACGGACTTTATCCGTTGTTCCTGCCCCGAGACTGTCCAGATAATGTTCGTTCCGCAGTTCCACCTTCATCCGGCTAAGTTTCATGGCTGAAACCTTGATCTGCATCGCCATATCGGAAAGTTTGGTCTGGCTGTTGACACGAAGCTGGTCAAGTTTATAACGACGCATTTGTTCTTCATCCAACAGTTTCTGGTATTGTGTTTCCGTACTTTGAAGATCGAGTTTCAAAATCGGAGTGCCTATCTCCACGCTATCGCCTCCTTTTTTATAGATTTCAAGGATACGGGAGTTAATAGGCGAATTGATTATCTCTTCAAAAGCAGGAACCACCTTTCCCGACGCACTGACACTGACTTCGATCACTCCTTTGTCAACTGTAGAGAAAACAAGATCTTTTTCTTCTACTCCCACTCTCATCAAAGAGATGAGTACACTGACAACAATAACTCCTGCCACTCCTATGGCCGAATAACGAATGATTTTCTTATTACGTTCTTTCTGACGAACTTCCTTAGGAATTTCTCTGTCCATATCTGATTGTTTATGATTTTATCATGTATTATATTCATTCGGAACTTATATATACCAAATCCGTGCCAGAATCATAAACTACTGAAATAGAGAATGTAGCCCAAAAGAAAGGGTGTCCGAAATCGAACACCCTGTACGAATTTACCGTTCAGAAACAGAACGGTGTGCCGCATAAGACGACATTATGCTTTTTCCTGTCCGCTTTGTTGCGGTTCGTGCAGCAGGTCTTTTCCTAAGTGGGTAGTCGCTTCAACGACCTCCCTGTCACGAATCTCCTTTGCTTTCCGGGCATAGACAATCATACGCATGGACTGGTCGTAAGTGAAATAGTTCCATATCCAGTTAAGTAGTACCACCACCTTGTTGCGCACGCCAAGAATAGAACGCAAATGAACTACCAGCCACAACACCCAGGCAAACCAACCTTGCGTCTTTATCTTACTAAATTCCGCCACGGCACGGTTACGACCGACAGTTGCCATTGAGCCGAGATTCCGGTAATGGAAAGGTTTCATCTCCTCTCCTTTTTCAAGACGCATCAGATTCTTTGCCAGGAGTTCACCCTGCTGGATAGCAACTTGTGCCAGCTGAGGATGTCCGTTGGGGTAGTCTTTATCAGAAAACTGCACACATTGGTCACCAATGGCAAAGACGTTCTTCATTCCCTCCACCCGGTTAAATTCATCGACTTTAATACGTCCGCCACGCCCTATCAACGAAGCATCCATGTTTCCGAAAGTAACACCAGTCACGCCACTCACCCAAATAAAGGTACGAGTGGCAATCTCGCTACCGTCTTCTAGCATTACCTTATGATCGCGATAGTCGACCACACGCTTGTTCAGCAATATGTTCACTCCCATTTCACGAAGGAATTTTTCCGCATGAGCGGATGAATCCTCCGACATTCCGGCAAGCAGCCGTGGTCCGGCTTCCACCAGATAGACATGCATCAGGCTAGCCGGCATATCGGGATAATCGTTCGGCAGTACAAACTTCTTCATTTCCGAAAGTACACCGGCCACTTCTACGCCTGTGGCTCCTCCGCCTACAATGACGATATTCAGCAGTTCCTGTTGTTCCTGTTTGGTTGAGCAGGTCAACGCCCGTTCGAGATTAGCCAAAAGAGCATTCCGCAGTCCCATGGCTTCGGAGACGTTCTTCATCGGCATGGCCTCTTCTTCGATATGCTTATTACCGAAAAAGTTGGTGGTAGTGCCTGCCGCCAAGACGAGGTAATCGTATTCGGCTTTCCCAATGGAAGTCTGTATCATGTTCTTTTCCGGGAAAATGGCGCGTACTTCCGCCATTCGGAAATAAAAGTCTTTCCGGTGCTGGAAAATTTTACGGAAAGGGAACGAAATGGAAGTAGGTTCCATACCCGCCGAAGCCACCTGATAAATCAACGGGGGAAACTGATGATAATTGTTCTTATCAATCAATACCACCTGAAAGCCTGATTTCTTCAGCTTATTAGCTAACTTCAGGCCACCGAAACCACCGCCTACTATGACGACACGCTTCTTGTCAACTTTTGCAATATTTAGACTCATACTCCAATCATGTTTTATCCTAATAATAACATCCGGATGAGTCATTTAGTTTTCCTTTTGTCCAACTTTTACAAAAAGGAAAAGAAGCGTGTTCAAAGCTGCCTAACGAAGACGCAGGCGGTCGCCCACTTCGGGGACATAATCGCCGTCCTTACGATTCATCTTATACAGGTTTTTGAGCCGGATACCGTATTTCTGGGAAATGCCATGCATGGAATCACCGTCCCTCACCACATATACAGTATGAGGTTTGGAGGCTTTCTTCTTTTTGGATTTCAGATAGATGATATCTCCTTCCATTAAGGTATATTCACGATGTAAGTCGTTATACTTCACAAGTTTCTTCCAACTGATGCCCAATTCCTTGCCCAAATCCTGGAAAGTATCTCCGTGGCGGGCGACAACATAGGCGATATCATTGGCTATGTAAATCTGATGCGGATTCATCAACCAGGGGTTTTTCCTTAGCTTACGTTCGGAGTAGACACCCTTACGGTCGTACTTATACAGGTCATAATCTTCGATGATAGTAATCAGACGGTTGGCATAAGAAGGGTCGGTGGCATATCCGGCTTTCTTCAATCCCCGTGCCCAACCTTTATAGTCTGTAATATCCAGTTTGAAAAGAAAGGCATAGCGGGCTCCGCGTCTCAGAAACTCAGAGTGGTCTTCGTACGAATCACGCGGATTACTGTACGCACGGAAACACTCATTACGCGCATCGTCATCATGGCGGACACTACGCCCCCGCCAACTGCCGCCGCACTTGATACCAAAATGGTTGTTGCTCTTGCGTGCCAACTGGCTATATCCGGCTCCGCTTTCCAACAATCCCTGCGCCAGCGTTATACTAGCCGGAATCTTATGAAGCTTCATCTGCTCCACAGCCAGATCACTATACTTATTTATATATTCTACGTAACGGGAATTTCTTCGTTGCGCCTGCGCTCCTACTGCAAAGAAGAAAACCATAGTTAAAAAGACCAGTCTATACAGTTTGTTCTCCATTTTATTTCAGATGTGGATTATGAGGCACAAAAATCTGAAAAATAATTGGGATTATCAATCTCTTTCCTAACTTTGTAACATTAATTGTAGAAACCAATCCCCTAACGTATATGAGAGACCTCACAATTACCGCAATTATTAAAGTATATCAATATGATGAGTTGAATGAGGCCGACCGGGCTCTTGTGACCACTGCCAAGGAAGCAACCGCACGCAGCTATGTCCCTTATTCGCATTTCTCGGTGGGTGCAGCCGCACTGCTGGGCGATGGAACTGTGGTGTCCGGCACGAATCAGGAAAATGCCGCATATCCGTCGGGACTCTGCGCGGAACGTACCACACTGTTCTATGCCAACTCCCGATACCCCGACCAGCCCGTCATCACACTTGCTATCGCCGCCAGAACGGAGAAAGACTTTATTGATAATCCGATTCCTCCCTGCGGTGCCTGCCGCCAGGTGATTCTCGAAACGGAGAAACGCTACGGGCAACCGATCCGCATTCTGCTTTACGGCAAAGAATGCATCTACGAAATTAAAAGTATAGGCGACTTACTGCCGTTATCATTTGACGCATCAGCTATGGAGGATTAATTATGCTGCAACAATATCACACAAAACTTAAAGGAACACTCGCGCTTACGGATTCTTATCAGACAGAGAAGACACTGCAAAAAGAAAAAGGACTCTACAAGTTTATATGGGTGCGCAAGGGAAGTATCACGGTGGAAATCGACCACCAGGAAATGCTGATGTCGCAGGATGATGTGATTTCACTGACACACCTGCAACATCTTGAGTTCAAATCAATCGACGGGGAATATACAACTTTACTGTTCAACAGTAATTTCTATTGCATCTACGGCAATGACCATGAGGTGTCGTGCAGCGGTTTCCTCTTCAACGGTTCGTCCCACCTTGTCCGCTTCACCCTCAACGAGCAGGAACGCCGGCAACTGAACGATATCACCGTAGCCATGGAGAACGAGTTCACCGTTTCGGACAGCCTTCAGGAAGAAATGCTGCGCATCCTTCTTAAAAGGTTTATCATCCAATGTACCCGGATAGCCCGTCACCGGTTGGACATTACACGGGAAAAGGAATCCGGCTTCGAGATTGTCCGCCAGTACTACAATCTGGTGGACGAGTATTACAAGACTAAGAAACAGGTGCAGGACTATGCCGATATGTTGCACAAATCACCCAAAACCCTGTCGAATATCTTTTCTACGTGCAAACTGCCTTCCCCACTCCGTGTGATTCATGAACGGGTGGAAGCGGAAGCGAAACGCCTGCTGCTGTACAGCAGCAAAAGTGCCAAAGAGATAGCCGATATTCTGGGGTTTGAAGATCAGGCTTCTTTCAGCCGTTTCTTCAAAAACATGACGGGACAGAGTGCCGTGCAGTTCAGAAATGAGCAGATTGGGAAGAATTGATAAGTAATGCGGCAGTATTGCCATTTGGAGGTTATGAGGAAAGCGCGACCTTTGCGGTGTAAGTTAAACTCATAAACGACAACAATATGAAAGAAAAATTTATCGCATTACTGACCTTCACATCAAGTCTGAGAAATTTTGGTACCAAGTTTATCCGTGTAGCCATTCTAGTCGTATTCGTATGGATAGGCGGGCTGAAGTATTTCCACTACGAAGCCGACGGGATTGTTCCGTTTGTAGCCAACAGCCCGTTCATGAGCTTCTTCTATGCAAAGGAAGCGCCGGAGTACAAAAACTTCAAGAATCCGGAAGGTGCTCTGGTACCCGAAAACCGTGCATGGCACGAAGCGAACAACACATATACTTTCTCCTACGGACTGGGAGCGCTTATCATGAGTATCGGTATTCTGGTGTTCTTGGGCATCTTCTTCCCCAAAGTGGGACTGGTGGGCGATTCGCTCGCTATCATCATGACGCTCGGTACACTTTCGTTCCTCGTCACCACGCCGGAGGTCTGGGTACCCAACCTGGGGAGCGGAGAATTCGGTTTCCCGTTACTGTCCGGTGCAGGACGGCTGGTGATTAAAGATATCGTCATACTGGCAGGTGCAGTAGTGCTTCTATCCGACTCGTCACAACGTGTACTCAAAACATTGAAAAAAGACTAACCTCACTACTTTTGAATTCCTTAACTTCTCGAAACGACGAAAACAAATAATTCATCTCACTGTTATATAGTTGAATATTAATCGTTAATGAAAGAAGTTATGAAACAATATGATGCAATCATTATAGGGTTCGGCAAAGCAGGAAAGACTCTTGCTGCCGAACTTTCAAACCGCGGCTGGCAAGTTGCCGTCGTGGAACGTTCAAGCATGATGTATGGAGGAACGTGTCCCAACATCGCCTGTATCCCGACGAAAACGCTCGTGCACGAAGCCGGCATTGCCGCCTTGCTCTATCACGATGATTATCCGAAACAGGCGAACTTATACAAACAGGCTATCGGCCGGAAAAACAGACTGACGTCTTTCTTAAGAAACAATAATTATGAAAGGTTAAGCAAACGTCCCAATGTAACGGTCTACACGGGAGAAGGTTCTTTCGTTTCGGCTAATATCATCAAGGTGGCGCTGCCGGAAGGGGATATCGAACTGCAAGGGAAAGAAATCTTCATCAATACGGGTTCCACACCGATTATTCCGGCAATAGACGGGATTAAGGAGAGTCAGAAAGTATATACGAGCACTACTCTTTTGGACTTGAACGTGCTGCCTCAACGCCTGATTATCGTGGGCGGAGGATATATCGGACTGGAATTTGCTTCGATGTATGCCGAGTTCGGGAGCAAAGTTACCCTTCTCGAAGGAGGCAACCGGTTCATGCCCCGCAACGACCAGGATATAGCGAACAGCGTGAAAGAGGTGTTGGAAAAGAAAGGGATAGAGATTCATCTGAATGCCCGTGCACAGTCTATCCATGATACGAATGACGGTGTGACGCTGACTTATTCGGACGTATCCGACGGCACTCCTTATTTTGTAGACGGCGACGCTATCCTTATCGCAACCGGGCGAAAGCCTATGATTGAAGGATTGAACCTGCAAGCAGCAGGTATAGGGGTGGATGCTCACGGGGCTATCGTGGTGAATGACCAGTTACGCACAACCGTCCCTCACGTTTGGGCAATGGGTGATGTGAAAGGCGGAGCGCAGTTTACCTATCTCTCATTAGATGATTTCCGGATCATCCGCGACCAGCTTTTCGGAGACAAGAAACGGGACATCGGAGATCGTGACCCTGTTCCTTATGCCGTATTTATCGACCCGCCATTGGCTCATATCGGACTTACCGAAGAAGAAGCACTGAAAAGAGGATATTCTTTTAAGGTTTCCCGTTTGCCGGCTACTTCTGTGGTACGTTCGCGCACGTTGAAACAGACAGACGGCATGCTGAAAGCAATTGTAAACGACCATAGCGGAAAGATCATGGGGTGTACACTGTTTTGCGCCGAAGCCCCGGAAATAATCAATATCGTTGCCATGGCGATGAAAACAGGACAACATTATACATTCCTGCGGGATTTCATCTTTACGCATCCTAGTATGAGTGAAGGCTTGAATGAATTGTTCGATATATAAGAAATAGAATGGTAAAGAAATAAAGGAAGATATAGACTATAAACCAGTTGATTAGTAATAAACTTCCTCTTGCCTACTCACAAACTTATCCCGGACGAATACTAAACTTATCAAACCCTAACAATAAACTATAAACGAAGCTTTTGTTTTTATAAATGCAACCTGCGTTTTTATAAATGAAAGCTTCATTTTTATAAATACAAGTTGCGTTTATAGATTACCACCAATAGAAAGAAACTTTAGTCCCTAATGCTCAGAACTTTGTCGTTAACTCAGAAAAACTTCTCCATTCACGTTCCGGACTACCGAAACAGAGCCTCTAAACAGGGCAGACAAAGGTTCTGATTCAGCAGAACAGAAGGTCTGAATTGAGTAAATGGAGCCTCTGAAATAACTTTTCTACTGAAATAGAATAGGATTCTTCCCCAAAAGTGCTATCTTTGCGCCCAAGTTAAACTATATACTTACCGCAATGAGAATTTCCAAGTAAGACAACACTTCTAAGTAAACATCACTTTTCTTATATGCTTTTTCCTCGTTGTTAAGCATCACGGAATCCGTGTTGTTTAGCCGGTATTGTGTTTGTCGCCCCCTGCCCCGTGATTATTCTTTCACTATTTCTTTCACTTCAAACCCAATAGACAACCATGCCTATAAGTATTCAACAAATCAGCTATATCCACCCGGATAAAGAAGTATTATTCAGTGACCTCAACTTTGCCATTAGTAAAGGACAGAAACTGGGATTAGTCGGTAATAACGGCTGCGGGAAATCTACCCTGCTGCAAATTATTGCCGGACAACTATCACCGTCTTCCGGCGTTATTGTCCGCCCGGACGACATTTATTACATCCCCCAACATTTCGGACAATATGATTCGCTGACCATTGCCCAAGCCTTGCGGATAGACCGCAAGCAACAAGCCCTGCAAGCTATCCTGGCAGGAGATGCCTCAACGGAGAATTTTAACCAGTTGGACGATGATTGGAATATCGAAGAACGTTCCATTGCCGCTCTTGACTCATGGGGATTAGGGCAGTTTCCCCTGTCCTACCCAATGCATTTGCTTAGCGGCGGAGAAAAGACCCGTGTTTTTCTGGCAGGTATGGATATTCATAATCCCTCTGTCATACTCATGGACGAACCGACCAATCATCTTGATTCGTCGGGCCGACAACGTTTGTATGACTGGGTAGAGAAATGTCACTCTACGTTGTTGGTCGTGAGCCATGACCGTACCTTGCTCAATCTTCTTCCCGAAATATGTGAATTGGAGAAACATCAACTCACTTATTATGGCGGAAACTACGAATTCTACAAAGAACAGAAAACTCTGATGCAGGAAGCCTTGCAACAGCGTATCGAAGAAAAAGAAAAAGCACTGCGGATAGCATGCAAGGTAGCCCGTGAAACAGCCGAACGAAGAGACAAACAGAATGTACGCGGTGAGAAAGCTAATATTAAAAGAGGTGTTCCGCGCATTGTACTAAATGCATTGCAGGGAAAATCAGAAAAAAGTACCGGCAAACTTAACAGCGTGCATCAGGAGAAAGCCGACAGACTGACAGAAGAACGTAACCAACTCCGGGGTTCTCTCTCTCCAACGGCTGCGCTTAAAACAGATTTCAACGGTTCTTCCCTGCACACCGGAAAAACGTTAATTACGGCAAAGGATATCAACTTCGGTTATCATTCTGCTCCGAACGACAGCGATAGCCAAAGCGATAACGAACCTTCCGAAAATAACCTGCCGGAACAACTGCTTTGGCAAACTCCCGTCAGTTTTCAGTTAAAGAGTGGCGACCGCCTCCGCATAGAAGGGACCAACGGCAGCGGAAAGACTACTCTCTTGAAAATCATCACCGGACAACTTCAGCCACAGACAGGAACACTCACACGGGCAGATTTTTCTTATGTTTATCTGAATCAGGAGTATTCTATCATCGACGACCGGAACAGTGTCCTTGAACAGGTTTACGCTTTCAACAACCGCAATCTGCCGGAACATGAAATAAAGATCATCCTGAACCGTTACCTGTTTCCCGCTTCCGAATGGGACAAGTCCTGCCGGAAATTAAGCGGCGGCGAGAAGATGCGGCTCGCTTTCTGCTGCCTGATGATCAGCAACAACACACCGGATATGTTTATTCTGGACGAGCCGACCAACAATCTGGATATACAGAGTATCGACATCATCACTGCGACTATCAGGAACTATACAGGTACCGTCATAGCCATTTCGCACGATAATTATTTCATTCGGGAAATCGGTATCGAACAGCGTATTGTATTAAGTTAATCCATTGACATTTTATCAGACAAAGTATTAAATATCAATACAGTTTTTTATACCTTCGCAGCGCGAAGCAAAAGAAGAAGATTAAAATGAATGAAACAACGCAATCATGGTGGTTCGTCTTTTATAAAGACCAGCTATTACTTGAGAAGAAAGAGAACGGCGCATTTGCTCTTCCTTATGGAGAAATTCCGCCTATCACTATTAAAGAAAAAACGACGGTACATACTATCACAACATTAGAGGGAAAGACTTGCAAGTCTTTCTCCCTCTCCTCGCCTTTTGAAGAATCGGCACAGTATGTAATGACCGGACTTCGTGCCTCTTATGATTATCTACCGCTATCTCACTATCAGGCAGCAGGAAAAGCGCATGAGATTCTGCACTGGGACCGGAACAGTCGTTTCTGTTCTGCCTGCGGCACTCCTATGGAACAGAAAGAGGACATCATGAAACGTTGCCCGAAATGCGGACGGGAAGTATATCCTTCTATTTCTACTGCAATTCTCGTCTTAGTAAGAAAAGAAGATTCATTGCTCCTGGTCCATGCCCGTAACTTCAAGGGAACGTTCAACAGCCTCGTAGCCGGATTCCTGGAGACGGGCGAGACATTAGAGGAGTGCGTAGCGCGTGAAGTGAAAGAGGAAACGGGACTGGATGTGACGAACATCACCTATTTCGGCAATCAAGCATGGCCTTATCCCAGCGGATTAATGGTTGGTTTCATTGCAGATTATGCCGGAGGGGAAATCAGGTTGCAGGAGGAAGAACTGAGTTCCGGAGACTTCTACACACGGGACAACTTGCCGGAACTTCCCCGAAAGCTGAGCCTCGCACGAAAGATGATCGACTGGTGGCTGGAATGCTCTCACAAATAATCGGCTATGGAAAACATCATCAAAGGTATCCGGCAATATTATCCGGTATCGGACAGTTCTCTGGAGGTTCTTTTCAGTCACATGGAAAAGCTGGAACTTCCTAAAAAACACTTACTGATACGCGGTGGTGTAGCAGACCGTCACGTCTACTTTATCGAAAAAGGATTTTGCCGGTCTTATTGTTTACACGACGGCGAAGAAATCACGATCTGGTTTTCACGCGAAGGTGATATCACTTTTGCCATGAAAGACTTGTATCACGACGAACCGGGATACGAATATGTAGAATTGTTGGAGGACTGCGAATTATATGCCATACGTATCGAAGACTTGAATCGGATTTATGAAACCAACATCGAGATTGCCAACTGGGGACGGATTATTCATCAGGAATGCCTGCTATATATGGATATGCACCATATCAACCGGCTCTATCTCCCGGCTAAGGAACGTTACGAACAACTCTTGCGTGAACAACCCGATGTCATTCACCGTGCCCAACTGGGGTATATAGCTTCCTTTCTTGGCATGACTCCCCAACATCTTAGCCGTCTGCGTTCCGAATCCTAAGTTCTTTTTTAATCTATGTGAATTTTTATCTCATAAGAAAACACTACTTTTGCAGTCGAATACAAAAAAACTGATAAGTATCGTGATTAACACATTAACTTCTTTACGGATATTCTTTGCCCTAATGGTATTTGGGGCGCACTGCTACGTCATTGATTCAAGTTTCGATGCTCATTTCTTTAAAGAAGGGTTTGTCGGAGTCAGTTTCTTTTTTGTGCTCAGCGGTTTTATTATTGCTTACAACTATCAGGAGAAGTTATTGGAAAAGACCGCTACCAAACGAACATTTTGGGTAGCACGCCTCGCCCGCATTTATCCCTTGCATTTACTGACATTATTAATTGCCGTATGCATAGGAGGATACGTTCAATATAGCGGCACGGCAGACTGGATAAAACACTTTGCCGCCTCCACCTTTCTCCTACAACCGTTCTTCCCCTCTGCCGACTACTTCTTTTCATTCAACAGTCCTTCGTGGAGTTTGGGATGCGAACAGTTGTTTTATTTCTGCTTTCCTCTGATTGTTCCTTTCTTGCATACCAAAAGAAGTCTGTTTATCACACTGCTCATCTGTCTTCCAATTATGCTGGCAGGCATGTATCTGACCAACGAGGAGCAAATCAAAGCATACTGGTATGTAAATCCATTCACCCGCCTGCCTGACTTTTTCGTAGGTGTCCTGCTTTACCAGTTCTACCGGTCATTATGTAATAAAAAACTTTTTTATTCCACCGGAACTTTATTAGAGGCAGGAGCCGTTGCCTTATTTTTACTGTTCTTCCTCTGCGCCGCAGACATTCCTAAAGTCTATCGCTATTCTTGTTATTACTGGTTACCCGTCTCGCTAATCATTCTTATATTCGCCTTACAACAGGGAGGCATATCCCGATTGCTATCCAACCGGTTCTTAATCATAGGCGGAGAAATCAGTTATAGTTTCTACTTGATACATTTGTTTATCATAGATACATATATGCGAATGTCCGCCCACTATCATTGGCAGATACAATGGACAATAAGTGTCCCCGTCATTCTCTGCATCACCATTATACTCAGCCTGCTTTCTTTTTATTATTTTGAAAAGCCTGCCAACAAATGGGTAAAACGAATATTCACTAAAAAAACAATCATAAATCAACCCCATGGAATTATCAACAAAAACACCGCGAATTGAAGTAGTAGACGCTCTCAGAGGTTTTGCCGTAATGGCTATCCTCTTGGTACATAACCTGGAGCATTTCATTTTCCCCGTCTATCCGGAAAGTTCTCCCGAATGGCTTACCATTTTAGATGCCGGAGTATTTAATGCAACATTCTCATTGTTTGCAGGAAAATCATATGCTATCTTCGCCCTGCTTTTCGGATTCACTTTCTATATCCAATCGCACAACCAGCAGTTGAAAGGAAAAGACTTCGGCTACCGTTTCTTATGGAGAATGGTATTGCTTGCAGGCTTTGCTACTCTCAATGCTGCCTTTTTTCCGGCAGGAGATGTGTTGCTTCTGTTCGTTGTGGTCGGCATCGTACTGTTTATCGTACGCAAATGGAGTGACAAAGCTATTTTAATCACTGCTATCTTCTTCTCACTACAACCGATTGAATGGTTCCACTACATTATGAGCCTTTTCAATCCTGCCTATACCCTGCCCGACTTAAATGTCGGAGCGATGTATGCTGAAGTAGCAGCTTATACCAAAGGTGGAAACTTCTGGGAATTCCTGATAGGTAATGTCACCTTGGGACAGAAAGCCAGTTTGTTTTGGGCTATCGGCGCCGGACGTTTCTTACAGACTGCCGGACTTTTCCTATTCGGCTTGTACATCGGACGCAAACAGTTATTCGTCACCACCGAATCTCATTTGAAATTTTGGGTAAAAGCGCTCATCATTGCTGCTATCAGCTTCGCACCTCTTTACTCTTTGAAAGAGCAAATCATGCAGAGTGACAACAGTCTGATTCAACAGACAGTGGGTACCGCTTTTGATATGTGGCAGAAATTCGCGTTCACTATCGTATTGATTTCCTCCTTCATCCTACTGTATCAGAAAGCTAAGTTTCAAAAAGCTGTTTCCAGCCTCCGCTTTTACGGCAAGATGAGTCTGACAAACTATATTTCCCAATCTGTTCTGGGTGCCATTATCTATTTCCCATTCGGATTTTATCTGGCTCCTTACTGCGGATATACTCTAAGCTTGATTATAGGTATTGTTCTTTGTATCTTACAGGTTCAGTTCTGTAAATGGTGGCTGTCCGGACATAAACAGGGACCATTGGAGACGATATGGCATAAATGGACTTGGATAGGGAGCAAATAAAAAAAGTAACCGTTAGAAAAGAATAAAGCCAAAAAGCAGGCCACGAAATACACACAAACTACAAACGAACAACTTACGAAAATGAAACTTAGCGTATCACTCTAAAGCATCAACAAAAGTGTGTATATCCGTAGCCTGCGTGCTTAAATTGAGATGATGCCAATACAACAAGATTCCCGGAAGAATGATTAGAAAGGGGACTTAAAGAATGCAAAGGAAATGAAAGAACTGTACTAAACCGGCTTGAATAGTGGGAAACAGATGCAGGACAGATATAAAGAAGCGCCTCCACAATCTTCGAAAAGACTATGGAGGCGCTATTTATTATTTATTCTGAACTATCAGAAGAAATAGGATCAGATACCCAATGACTTCTTCACTGCTTCAATCTTTTCCATTGCAGCAGACTCGGCAGAAGCATAACAGTTACGGCAACCCATTTCACCTTGTACTTCCATATAGAATTTGATCTTCGGTTCTGTACCTGAAGGACGAACAGAAACTTTGCTGCCGTCTTCTGTGAAATATTGCAGGACATTAGACGGTTCCGGCATATCAATAGCAGTTACATTACCTTTATCGTCTGTTTGTTTCAAAGTCTTGTAGTCTTTACTCAGAATCACTTTCGAACCACCCAATTCTTTCGGAGGATTAGCACGGAAGTTTTCCATCATAGCTTTGATTTCTTCAGCACCACTCTTGCCCGGTTTCACTACGTTCACAGTAAATTCTTTAGAGAATCCGTATTCTACGTAGATATCCAGCAACAATTGATACAATGACTTACCGTTATCTTTTGCCCATGCAGCAACTTCTGCAATCAAGCAGCAGGCTGATACCGCGTCTTTGTCACGAACGAAGTCTTCGGCAAGGAAACCATAGCTCTCTTCACCGCCTCCAATGTATTTCTTCTTACCTTCACGCAGACGGATTTCACGTGCAATCCATTTGAATCCGGTGTAGCAGTCGAGCATTTCAATGTTATTCTTATCAGCAATCTTCTTGATAAGTTCCGTAGTTACGATTGTCTTCACACAGAACTCATTACCTTTAATCTTACCTAGTTGTTTGTATTGAGTGAGAATATAGTAAAGATACATCATACAAGTCTGATTACCGTTAATCAGCACCCATTCACCTTTATCATCCTTACAAGCGATACCTACACGGTCTGCATCCGGGTCGGAAGCCATAACGAGGTCTGCATCAATTTCTTTAGCCAGATTCACAGCCATAGAAAGAGCTTCGGCATTTTCCGGGTTCGGAGAGATGACAGTCGGGAAGTTACCGTCCTTAATCATCTGTTCGGGAACAGTAAACACATTTTCAAATCCCCACATCTTCAAAGCATGCGGAATCAACATCATACCTGTACCGTGAATCGGAGTATAAACAATCTTCATGTCTTTGTGGCGAGCGATTGCTTCCGGATCAATAGAAACTGTCTTCACCATGTCCAGATAAACTTTGTCTATATCTTCACCGATAATCTGAATCAAATCCGGATTGCCTTGGAATTTGATATCAGCAGCAGAGGCAATAGCGTTTACTTCGTCGATGATACCTTTATCGTGCGGAGCCAGTACTTGCGCACCGTCATCCCAGTATGCTTTGTAACCATTATATTCCTTCGGGTTGTGAGAAGCAGTCAGGATGATACCGCTCTGGCAACCGAGGTGACGGATAGCAAAAGACATTTCGGGAGTAGGACGCATATCGTCGAACAGATATACTTTGATACCGTTGGCAGAGAAAATATTGGCAGAGGTCTCCGCAAACAAACGGCTGTTGTTACGGCAGTCGTGACCAACCACAACAGAAATCTGCGGCAGATCTTTAAAGTTCTTCTTCAAATAATTAGAAAGACCTTGTGTAGCGGCACCTACCGTATAGATGTTCATACGGTTGCTACCTACGCCCATGATACCGCGTAAACCACCGGTACCAAATTCGAGGTCTTTGTAGAATGCTTCTATTAATTCGGTTTTATCATCGTTTTCCAACATTCGCTTCACTTCAGCCTGAGTTTCAGCATCGTATGCCGGGGTCAACCATTTTTCGGCTTTTTCAGTGACCTGTTTAATAAGTTCCTGATTTTCCATTTCGATTATTGTTTATTGGTTAATGAATTATTACTATCTATTTCTTGAGCACACAAATGTAAAATAATAAGTTTATAAATCCTACATTTTTCCTCAAAATAATAACCGTAAGAATACATTTACCGGCTCTATTCAGTTAAAATGATACAGCACTAAAACATAAATATCATCTCTTGTCAAGCAAGAGGCCGCTTCACATGCCCGCCCCTGTAAATTTCCTTTCCGATAGTACTGCATAAACTCCCGGGAATGAATAGAAGACGCACCGGCATATTTCGGAAAACTTCCGTTCATATTATCTATCTCAACCGGCAGTTCAGGGATAAAATCACTATTGACCAACACCGGAGTAAAGATCTCCTTTTCGCGGTAATCGTAGACAAACGAGTCTCCGTCCAACTTCTTGATATTCCGTCTATACACTTTCTCTATCACATCCAAAAACAGAAAACGCCTGCTACAAGCTGAAACTGACATTAACTTCAAAGGAAAAGTAGAACGGGGAGCCGGAGTACGTACCAACAAAGGTTTCGCTCCTTCTTTCCCATAAGAAAAAACGGTGTCATTGGAAAATTCGGATAATATCACTTCATCACCATTCTTCAACAATGGCTTTACGGAAAACATACAGGAAATTACCCCTTGCCTGTCTCCATTCCTTAGTCGGATGCGAAAGCGGTTCGTAATACGATACTTTACATGAAAAGGCAAAGGACGCATTCCTCCGTCAGTTTTCGACATTAAATAATAATAAGTTCCTTTTTGGACAGGATTATCTACATCTTCCCTTCCGTCGTTAAATATCAATGAATCTTTATCATAATCAAACACCTGTTCGAAAGACATATCATAGGGAAGATTCAACGTACGCTTATAGTTGCCGGACAGGCTATAAACCTGGATTTTGAAAACTGAACCGACTACATATATTTCTTCACGTTCTTCATCTACAAACACCGAGAATATATAATAATATTGTTCTTTTTGCTGTCCCTGATGATTAAAACGATAACGAAGTTTTCCGGTTGCCCGTTCAAAAACCATAATTGTCTGCTGCCAATTATAAGCTACTACCCAATGGGGCGAAACACTCGCTGAAGTCAGACTATATCTATCTAATGAATCCGCCCCGACTGTATACAAAGGAATATATTCAGGACTCGCCACCTCTGCCAAATCCAGTTTCTTTTCAGGATAAGCAGCATTCAAATCTATCACTGGCAACGTTTGTTCCACCGATACCGCCACATCCGAACGTTTACATCCTACCAGCAGACACAAGGAGAAAAAGAACCATATAATCTTCATCTACGTTTCATTTGAATTTGTACAATATGAGTAAAGGATTATCATCTACTGTCATCTTCTCCGCCACCTTCTTCAAGTTTCCCGTCAACTTTCCTTTCTCCAACATATCCAAAAAACGGTCAGTATCCCACGAATCGAAAACACATTTTTCAGGTAATGCCGATAATACGCCTCCCATTCGCATTGAACGGGCGGGCGAATAGTCTTGATTCTCAAATTCCAAATCATATACTTTCTTCTCAACCGTATCATAAACAAATTCTTTGGTATCAAACGAAGTTTTCCCCGGTTCATACTTTTTCAATGCAGTCGACATTAACAGATAGTTCCCAATCTTGGCATAACATTGCATAACGAGTCTTGGCTCGGAAGCATCTGCTTTCGGAGTACGTACAAACAACGAGGTCAACTTATGATTACAATAAGAATAAACAGTATCACCTGCCAAATCTGCAAAGATAAACTCCGAACCGCTATTTGCTAACGGATAGAGAGACATTGAAACGGTAGCCGTCTGTCCCCCTTGAGTAATATAAATGCGTTTTCCCACACGTTTGTGGATAGTTACCGGAAGGCGGGAAACAGCTCCGTTCTTTTTCGAAATCAGTAAATAGGGACGACTATTGGGCTGTTTATCTTTTCTATCCAACATATAACTATCGTAACCCAACAAATGTTGCTCATCACAATTGTACATAATTTCAATCCGTACATCTTTGGGGATAGACAAAGAACGCTTGTATTTTCCCTCTATCGAATAGACCTGTATTTTATTAGATATGTCAAGCAGAAACAACTCTTTAGCCTTTTCGTCCAAGCGTAACTGCAAAGGATAGTTGTATTCTTCCCCACTCCCTCCTTTATGATTAAATGTATGGCATATTTTCCCTTTTCTGTCGAATACGAAGATTTGCCCTTCATTGGCATTATACGTTGTTATATAGTGTTCGGTAAATGAACAATGCAGAGTAGCCACTCCGTCCAGCAACACTTTATCCGATGTTTCCAGCGGAATGTATTCAGCAGTTGCAATATCTTGCAATACTAATTTCTTTTTCGGATATTCCTTAGTGATATCAATAGTCGGCAGTTTGGAAGTCATCTGCCCCGACTGAGCCGAACCGGCAACGGCAAGGCATAAAGCTAAAAAGGTAAATAATAGTCTTTTCATGGCTGTTTTATATTTAAAGTGAAACAATCTATATACTATTTTTTATTCTCATTAAGAAATGTTTCCAGCACATCGTTAGGGCCCAGTCCCAGTTTTTTCTTTATACGTTGCTTGGATTTAGTCACAGAAGTATTATCTATATTGAATAATATCCCTAAAGCTGAATTGTCAAGCCCGGCATGAAGCAAATAACAGATTCTTCTGTCATGCTCTCTCAATAACTCACAACCATTCAGTCTGGCGGAAATATTCCCATAAAACAGGTCAATGAGTTCAAACAATCGGTTCCATTCTTCTTGTGTCTCTATGATTCCATAATAAGGTTCACTTTTCAATAGCCAAAGTTGTGTGAAAGCGGTAATCCGTTGTGAAGAAATAGATGAGTTGGTTCCCATTTGAAGTTGCTGTAACAATCCTTCCCTATCGGAATGCAATATATGCAGTTGTTTCATCAACAACAAATTCTCATGTTGCAGATTCTCATAATTTATAGATTTGTTCTTTTCTTCACGTAACAGTAACGCATTCTTCTGCTGAGTTCCTTTCAAATCACTGATAATACGCCTATTCTTTTCTATTACAGCTGTGTAATTCTCTATTTGACGCTCATTGTCACGTAAACGTTTCATAACACCAGCCAATACCTTCTCTTTCTTCCACTTCTCCCGATAATACAAAACCAACCCTACTACCAGCAAGCAACATGAAATTGACAGAATGATCAAATAATACATACGCTTTCGAAGTTGCTCATTCTGCAATTGCTGATTCTCCCATTTAAGACGTTCTTTTTCATAATTCTGTCCTAAAGCACGAATCGTCGAAGAAACCGAAATCTGTTTATCAAGCGAATCTTTACACTGGATATAATATTCGGCATACTTAACGGCAGTGTCCGGATGATTGGTTCTCTTCTCAATTTCATATAAAAGCTGATATGCACTCGAACATATATACATATCGCTCGTCTGAACAGCTTTCTTCAACCAAATTCTCGCTTCTTCGGCATTATTCATACCGATATAGTACTCCCCTGCAAGCAAATTGGAAAAATCGTCATCAGATACGCTATCCAAACACTTCAACATCAGACGAGGTGAATAATCGTAAAATCCCGCCTTTGAATAGATAGCTTCCAGTTCTTTGGATATAGTATGCAGTAACTTCTTATCTTCCAAGCGGGAAGCCACCTCAATAGCCTGCTCATAATAACAGGCTATGCTATCGGAATGATGCAACACCAAGTTCGTACGCCCTATATTACGCAATGCCAATGCCAACCGGATATTTTCTCCCGTCAATGCATAAATCGACGCACTTTGCCGAAATAAATCGAGTGCATCATAATAAAGTTCACGATATAAATAAACAATTCCGAGACGATCACTAGCAGCCGCTTCCAACGATTGTTCTCCCGTTTGCTTAGCTAATTCCAACGAACGATAATAGAAGGCTATTGAATTTTCCTCATTACCAACCTGACGGCAACTGTCACCCTTCTGTAACAGAGAGGCTATCTCTTCCCTCTCTACTTCAACAGATGATGACTCTTGGCAAGAAACAAAGAGTAATGTGATAAGCAAGTAATATATAATAAAGATGATTCGCATAGTAGTTGGTGTTTGAAATAGAATAAGGCAAAGATAGGCAGCAGCAGAAAAGAATCCAAATATTTGGAATGGACAAATACATGGCAAATACATTACTGATTATCAACATAATAAAAATCCACATCACCCGCAAAGCAGAAATGATGTGGACATTATATATGATTTAATAACAACTAAAACAACTATTATTCCGGCACTTCATATCTTTTTCCTGTCTGCTTCACATATTCTTCCAGAAATTCTTTCGGATACCCCGGACGAATAACACCGGCAGGCTGTCCGATAGAATTACGTTCAAACTTACCGTCCTTTACTCGTTTCACTACTCCGTCGTTATACTTCACAATCAGGAATGTGCCTAATTGTTTCCAAGTATCGAAAGTACTCTGAGCCGTCATATTGGTATAATTCGTCAAAAATTCAACTGCAGCAGACTTATCTTTAGCCAAAAGTCTGGCAGCCATTTCTTCTATGCCCTCCTGAGCATTATTGAAAGTCGTTTCCAGTTCTTTTTGAGTTGCACGTACATCATCAATCATCAAACTGTAACGGGGATAAACCATATTAGACACCCAATTGAAAATCCAGAAAGCCGAATTCCATGAGAAAGTGATATAATCAGCTCCGTCCACACGTGTGTAACATACCGGAGCTTTAGTTGCACAGCAATAAACAGGTGTGAACACCGCCATATTCGCATCATCTACTCCAAACCAAAGCACACCACCTATCGGATCGGGTTTATTGGCACGCATCTGCGCCACAAATACAAAGCCGCTTTGTTGAGTGGAAATCGGACGTTCGTTGAAATATTCCCGGTCGCCTACTTTGAAATTCAGAGGAGAAAGACGATAGGGAGTCTTGTAAAGACCTGCCCCGAAATCATTGGAAATATCGAGAGGCGTACCTTCATAATGGTCACGCATCATGTCTTTTACATCCTGCACGGAAAGCTTATGCTTCGGCTTCACAAAAAGAGGCATTGGGGTATTAGTCTTTCCTTCTATATAAGGAAGATAATCTTTACCGTTATCTGTAAATTTATTGAAATAGCTCCACACACGAGCTTCACAGAAACGACGGGCTCCGAAATCCAACGGTGCATACGCATTGGCAAAGCTGAAATCCTTATTCACACCACTGAAATAGCCTTTCTCACGGGCAAAAGATACGACATCCGGCGAGTATATACAATTCTCCTTGTCGTTCATATCGAACTGATGAATGCGTGATTGGTTGGCGTGAGCCGAGATACAGTCATCCGGCACACGTACAGCTACCCATACTGCTCCACGGATACCGGGACCTTTACCAATCATTTCCATAATCCAAATTTCATTCGGGTCGGCAATGGTAAAAGATTCCCCTTCACTGTAATAACCGTATTGCTGTACCAAATCAGTCATCACCTTAATCGCTTCGCGAGCTGTACGCGAACGTTGCAGACCAATATAAATCAGACTTCCATAGTCGATAATTCCTGTAGAATCAGCCAATTCAGGGCGTCCGCCAAAAGTTGTCTCACCAATAGTAACTTGATATTCATTCATATTACCCACTACATTGTAAGTCTGGCGTGCCTGTTCGATTTCTCCCAAATATTTACCGGTATCCCATTCGTACACTTTCAACATGGTTCCTTTAGGATATGTAGCAGCAGGATAGTGATAAAGTTCTCCAAACAGGCCATACGAGTCGGCAGAATAGGAAACGATAGTCGAACCATCAGTCGATGCATTCTTGCCGACAATTAAATTAGTACAGGCGAAAGTATCCGCCACTGCCGCCAGGAATAGAGCAGCACAAAAAATAAGTCTTTTCTTCATATATGATTTTCTTTTAATAATTTACCAGATAAAACTTTCACGGGATACGGTTTCATTTCCGCAATAATCAGTTACCGTAAATTCAACGATATGTTTTCCACCTTTCTTCACACGCTTCGGATCAAGTACACATTCCCAATACGATTTCACAATATTCGGTCGTCCGAAAAGTGCATATTCGCCGTCAATCGTTCCACGGTAGGATGCAATACCCGTTCCTTTGTCCTTCAAACGATAGACAATCTTTCCGGTTCTTCCCCATTGCTTCTTATTAACAGGAATAATTTCAGGCGGAATTGTGTCAATGGCAACCGTATAAGTTCCCAATTCACGAATAGATGCCTTCATGTATCCGTCTTCATACTTTCCACCGACACTATATTTTCCTCCTCTCGGGGTGACACAGACTACATAATATTTTGTAGTATCAGTTATTGGCTTTCTACGTAAGCCAATACGCAATTCACAGCTTGCATGAAGCGGAATCGGTTTGTCATTTAACTGATATGTAAACGCAACAGCACCGCTATCAGCTTTTACTTGATAATTAAGGGGGGCATCGTCATATAACATTCCTTTGGGAACAACCAGATTCAAACCCGGCTCTTGCAGATAGTTTACCTTATCCCACGCAAAAAAATACTTTTCGCGATGTTGCAATGGCTCAAGCGGTTGTTTTCGCCCCCTAACCGTGAAACTATATTTAGAAGTATTGCCAAAAACGTCCTTCAGAGTATACAAGAAGCGATAATCGCGTTCTTCATCAATAGTCACCAAACCACGATTAGTGTTCGATGCCTTTAATAAACGTAATGTATTTCCCGGCTCGATGAAGGATTTCATATATTGCCCGCAAGTCCAAGAGTTAATCATCCGGTTTTCTTCTTGTGAGAAACGATCGACAGTACTGCGGAATACTTCTTTCTCATCTACTGTAAGCACTACAGAATACACTCCGTAATGATTGCTCACTCCATCCATATAGTCATACGCCTTGATGCCTGTACCTATCACACCCCATGCTTCCACCGGACGTCCGGTGTTCGGAAGAATCATTTTATTTTCTTGCTTACCATCCACTACTCCTTTACCAAGTTGAGGAAAAAACATTATGCCGTCCGCTTTCGGAGCACGCGTATCTTTTATTTTCGTTTTGAAAAAAGGCATGGGATCTACATAATCTCCCGTCTCCGTTTCAAAAACATCCAAATGAAGATGCGGTCCGAATGAATAGCCGGTATTCCCACTCCATGCTATTTGTTGTCCCGCTTTTACTGGATACTCATCCGGTTCGGGGATAATCTCTACTTCCCAGTTTTCATTTTCATATTGCAGTTTTTCCACCCTTTCGGCAATAGGGGAAATAAAACCGCTCAAATGACGATTGATAGTAGAATAACCGTTATGATAGCAGACATCAAGTACATAGCCCGAACCATTCGTCACACGGATACGTGAAATATAGCCTTCTGCCAATGCACGAACAGGTTTACCGATTACTCCTCCCGTTTTAAAATCCAATCCGCCGTGAAAGTGATTAGAACGGATTTCTCCGAAGTTTCCGCTCAATGTAAGAGGAAAGTCAAAAGGTGGTACAAAGGTGGCTTGCTTCTTTTCTTGCCCATATCCTCCGATGCAGCAAGCCAACATCAAAGTGGTGATATATCGTCTCATCATTCCATTCACTTTTTACTCCCGCAAATGTACACTATTCCCACTAAACTACGAAATATCCGAAAGGAATGATAAGCGGAAATACTAGTTAATAATCCTTTTTATTATTATATTCATTGCAAATCTGTAGCAATTATGTTATTTATATTAGTACTTTTGTGCCCGATTTTAATAATAATTAAACATAAAAGGACTCAATGAGAATGTATGTAAAGGTAATGGCAGCGGTCATTGCATGTATATTGATGAGTGGAGAAACACACTCAACATCTGCAACTATCCCTGCTACAGAAAATCAGAGTTGGTTTAAAAAGAGAAAGAAGAAACCAGAGCAAGAGGAGAAAACCAAAAGCGACTACGAAAAGCTTGTGGAAGGTAGCAAAATTACCAAAGGAATGTTTGCTGTTCATCAAAAAAAGAACGATTATTATTTTGAAATTCCTACATCACTTTTAGGACGTGATTTATTAATTGTCAATAAACTGCAACGGGTACCTGCCGAACTGAATGACGCAGGAGTGAACCGCGGAGTGAACTACGAGAACCAAATGGTTAGTATGGAATGGGACAAGGCAACCGGCAAACTGATGTTTCGCCAACAACGCCCATTACCACTGGCTCCTCAAACGGACGCTATCTTCCGTTCGGTAAAGGACAATTTTATCTCGCCACTGATTGCCGCTTTCAAAATAGAAGCTATCAATCAGGACTCCACTGCATTGGTGATTAAAGTGAATGATATTTACGATGGTACGGAAACCAGTATCAATAATGTTTTTACAAACATTAATTTAGGGACTTCCACTATCAAGAACTTATCACGTATTTTGTCGATCAAATCTTTCCCTAACAACGTTGTAGCAACTTCTGAGCTGACCACTAAAGTGACAGAAGGAACGACAAGCGTATATGTGACGGTGGAAGTTAGTTCCTCTATTCTTTTATTACCGGAAAAACCGATGACAGGACGTTTCGACAATCAGAAAGTCGGCTACTTCACCAATCCGTTATTAAGTTTCAGTGACGCACAACAAGGAACGGATAAGAAACAATATATTACCCGTTGGCGTATGGAACCCAAACCAGAAGACCGGGAAGCATATCTAAAAGGTCAGACAGTAGAACCTATTAAGCCAATTGTGTTCTACATCGATAATTCGACTCCTTATCAATGGCGGTCATACATAAAGAAAGGAATAGAAGACTGGCAGACTGCTTTCGAAAAAGCCGGTTTCAAAAACGCAATTATCGCTAAAGAAATCACAGACAGTATGCATGTAGACATGGATGACGTCAATTACTCGGTACTGACTTATGCTGCATCAGAAAAGAAAAACGCAATGGGACCTTCCCTACTCGACCCTCGTTCGGGAGAAATTCTGGAAGCAGATATCATGTGGTGGCACAATGTACTTTCTATGGTACGTGAATGGATTACTGTTCAGACAGGAACTGTTTGTCCGGAAGCTCGCAGCGTACAATTACCTGATTCGTTAATGGGAGATGCCATTCGTTTTGTTGCTTGCCATGAGGTAGGTCACTCACTAGGATTGCGTCACAACATGATGGGTTCATGGGCATTCCCAACAGACTCATTGCGTTCTGCGGCATTCACTTCCCGAATGAATTCGACTGCTTCGTCTATTATGGATTATGCGCGTTTCAATTATATCGCCCAACCGGGAGACGGTGTAACAGTACTGTCCCCGCATATCGGTCCTTATGATATGTTTGCTATCGAATATGGATATCGCTGGTATGGCAAGAATACTCCGGAAGAAGAAAAGGATATTCTTTTCGATTTTTTGAGTAAACATACAGACCGTCTTTACAAATATAGTGAGGCACAAGATGTACGTGACGCCGTAGACCCGCGTGCCCAGAACGAAGATTTGGGAGACGACCCGGTTCGTTCGTCACAACTTGGCATTGCTAACTTGAAACGTATCGTTCCGCAAATTCTTCAGTGGACTACTACCGGAGAAAAGGGACAGACTTATGAAGAAGCGTCACGCCTCTACTATGCCGTCATCAACCAATGGAACAATTATCTATATCATGTACTTGCCAATATCGGCGGTATTTATATTGAAAACACCATAGTAGGCGACGGAGTGAAAACCTACACATTTGTTGAAAAAGAAAAGCAACAGGCAGCCCTGAAATTCCTAATGGATGAAGTCCTGACATATCCTAAATGGTTATTTGATACGGAAGTCGGACAATATACTTATCTGCTCCGCAACACTCCGATCGGAAAGCAAGAAAATGCACCCACTCAAATCCTTAAGAATGCACAAGCCTATATTCTTTGGGATTTACTAGGCAATACCCGCCTAATGCGTATGATTGAGAATGAATCCGTCAACGGTAAGAAAGCATTCACGGTAGTTGAACTAATGGACGGACTCCACAAAAATATTTTCGGTATTACTGAACGCGGAGGTATCCCTAACGTTATGGAACGCTCTTTGCAGAAAAACTTTCTGGATGCATTACTTACCGCTGCCGCAGAGCCCGAAGCTGTAAAAATCAACAAGAAGATCGCCAACGAACATTTTTTGCTTGACCATACCACTCCTTTCTGTAGCTGCTATGCTGCCGAACAACGTGCACTTCGTCAAGAAGACCGCATGGGTGCTCCACGTGTACTCAATTTTTACGGAAGTCAACTTAACCGCATTTCAGACGCCATTTCTGTAAAACGTGGTGAATTATTGCGTATCAAGAAGTTATTGCAAAATCGTCTGGGGACTTCCGATACCGCTACACGTTATCATTATGAAGATATGATTTTACGTATTAATACCGCTTTGGGAATCAAGTAAAACAAACCTGTTAATTAAACTATCTTACAATTAATGAGAATCAAATTTTTGTGCATTATTATATGCTTATTTGTGAATGCACTGGTTTTTGCCAGTGCTACCAACCACACGATAACTGGTGTTGTCATTTCTGGTGAAGACAATGAACCGCTAATTGGTGCTTCTGTATATGTTCACGCCGATGATCTGAAAAAAGCCGGAGTATCACAAACCTCTTTGGGTACTATCACTGATATTGACGGTAAGTTTTCTATTTCCGTTCCGGAAAAAGTGACTCGTATTCATTGCAGCTATATTGGGTTCGAAGAACAAGCGATTATATTGCAAGGAAATAAAAAAAACTACCGTATTGTACTACAACCTTCGGCACATGCTCTGGCGGATGTGGTAGTAACGGGATACCAGACATTAGAACGTCGAAAATTAACGGCAGCTATTGCAAAGGTAGAATTATCTGATGCCATGATCGGAGCGAATAAAAGTATCGACCAAGCACTAACCGGACAAATCGCCGGCGTAGCCGTCACAACAACTTCAGGTGCACCAGGAGCTCCGGCACGTATCCGTATTCGGGGAACGGCTTCTTTAAATGGAACCCAGGACCCGTTATGGGTATTAGACGGTATGCCCTTAGAAGGAACAGATATTCCTAAATTAGATGATGCAACAGATAATGATATCGTCAATATGCAACAATCATCTATTGCAGGATTAAGTCCAAATGACATAGAAAGTATCACTATCTTGAAAGACGCTGCCGCTACTGCAATTTATGGCGCACGTGCTGCTAATGGTGTCATCGTAGTTACAACCAAACGTGGAAGAACAGGAAAACCAATCATTAATTTCAACACGAAATTAACTTATACTCCTAATCTAGACACTTCCCGTCTGAATTTGTTAAATTCACAAGAAAAAGTAGATCTAGAACTACAATTATTAAAAAACAATCAAAGCATATATCCCAACAAAGGTGGCGTTGCAACCATTTTGAATAAATACAATTTAATGAATCAATATCTGCAAAATGGTTGGGAGGGATTATCCCCCGAAGCTCAGAATGCTATCAATCAATTAAAAACGATGCAGACTGATTGGAATGATATATTATTTAGAGATGCTTTCACACAAGAATACAATATAAGTATTTCAGGAGGCACAGAGAAAACAACGTATTACAACTCATTAGGCTACTCCAAAGAAAATGGTAATGTACCGGGAGTTAGTATGACACGTTTCAATCTGACAAGTAAGACTTCTTATCAAATCAACAAAATATTAAAAATTGGTGTCTCTATTTTCGCCAACAGACGAAAGAATCAAAACTTTGTATCTGATAAGTATGGTTATTCCAATCCTGTATTCTACTCTCGTACGGCCAATCCCTATTTTTATCCGTATGATGCAGAGCACAACTACCAATATGATTATGATATCCTCCCTGGAGATGAACCTGACTTAAAACGTGGATTTAATATCTTTGAAGAACGAGAAAATACAGATAATGAAACAATCATTTCTTCATTCAATTCAATCTTCGACACAGAACTACGTTTTAACGATCAATGGAAACTCAGTTCTCAAGTTGGTATTCAATGGGATCAATCTTCTCAGGAACAATATGTAGGAGAAAATACATTCAATATGCGTAACATACGCGAAGATAGTAGCTATGACGAAAATCAATACATTGTTCCCAAAGGAGGAATGCATACTGTAAATAATGCTACGACTTCTCAAATTACATGGAAAGTACAAGGAGAATACAAAAATACATTCAATGATATCCATGATATTCAAATAATGGCAGGTTCTGAAATAAGAAAGAACTGGTATAACACTCAATTTACAGCCGGATATGGTTATGATCCCAAAACATTGACAACAAAGCCACTGAATATCAGAAATGACAAGGATGCAGAGAAATATAAACTACATACTAAAACTTATCAAGAAAATGCTTTTGCGTCCTTCTATACTACAGGTTCATATTCATTCATGAGCCGCTATACGATAGGGGGAAGTGTACGTATGGATGGCTCTGATCTTTTCGGAGTAGATAAGAAATATCGCTATTTACCAATTTATTCAATTAGTGGTATGTGGCGTGCCTCCAATGAACCTTTTATACAACGATACAAATGGATTGATAACCTGGCAATTCGTCTTTCTTACGGTCTGCAAGGAAATATCGATAAAACTACTTCACCATTCCTAGTAGGATCCTATGACAATGTAGGACTCTTACCCGGATATGACAAAGAACAAACTATCCAAATAGAAGGTGCTCCCAACAGCAAATTACGTTGGGAAAAAACTGCTTCATATAACCTTGGATTAGATTTCTCCGTATTAAACCAAGCAATTAATTTAAGTGTAGACTATTACTATAGAAAAGGAACGGACCTGATTGGGAAAAAACTTCTGCCGTTAGAAAACGGATTTGAAACAATGACGATTAATTGGGCCAGCATGGAGAATAAAGGAGTAGAAATAAATCTGCAAACACGCAATATTACCACCAAAAAATTTTCATGGTACACAACATTCAATTTTGCATATAACCAAAATAAAGTACTGAAAATTAATACTCCGGATTCACAAGAAACTCCCAGTCTTGAAGGTTATCCTGTCGGAGCTATTTTTACTTTGAAGACTGATGGCATTGATTCTGAAACCGGACGTATTCGCGTAAAGGCAAAGAACGGAAAAAGCATGTTTCTTGAAGATTTATATAAAGTAGCAATAGACGAATGGGGAATCGGAATCTATACTCCTCAAGTATCAACTCTTGAAGAAAGAGAATTCTATAGCTATATAGGAACATCCGACGCTCCATATACCGGAGGATTTATGAATACCTTTAATTATAAGAGTTGGGAATTGAACTTGAACTTCTCCTATAATTTTGGGGCTTATGTAAAAACAACACCTTCTTACAGTCTGACAAAATTTGATGCGAGCCGCAATACCAATCGGGATATTCTGGATAGATGGACTCCTGAAAACAAAAATGGAAAATTCCCCGCCATATTGACAGCTGCTTCTAATCCTGCAGAATATAGTTTGTTGTTTGATCAACCACGTATTTACAACTCCTTAGATATTTGGGTCAAAAAGTTAAATTATATACGTTTGCAAAATATACGTTTAGCTTACCAGATTCCTTCAAAGTTACTAAACAGAATAAACATCAACGGAGCAACCGTCGCTGTAGAGGCACGTAACTTATTTGTATTCGGTTCCAGCTACAAGAATTATCTGGACCCTGAATCAATGGGAAATCTGTATGCAACTCCCATTGCAAAATCAGTGACATTCAATTTAAGCCTAAACTTCTAAAAAAGAATAAGCATGACTAAGAAATTATATATTACTTTTGCATTATTGGGAAGCCTATTAATAACTTCCTGTGACAGTTTTTTAGATATCCAACCTATAGGAAAAGTAATTCCAAATACTCTATCAGAATATCGGGCATTGCTAACAGAAGCATATTCCCAGCCTCTCTTCGACAGAGGAGTTACTGAATTTCGTACCGATGAGGTGACAATCAGAGATAATGAATATGATCAAAACTATTATTCGGAAATTGAGAAATGGAACGACTCTAATCCTATTCCCGGTACACGTGAATTTGCTTGGAGCAATTATTATAGCATTATCTATTATGCCAACGCCATAATAGATAATAGAGATAAAATAACAGAAGGAACTCAGGAAGACATCGATCAACTTGTAGGAGAAGCATATCTACTTAGAGGATATATGCATTTTCTATTAGTGAATCTTTACGGACAACCATATACAAAAGACGGAGCTCCGGAAACTAAAGCAATTCCAATAAAGTTAGATATTGATTTGGAAAAAACTCCGTCCCGTAATACTGTTAGTGAAGTATATACAGCGATTTTAAATGATATTGAATCAGCTCGTAAATTGATCCATTGCAAAGAGTGGGAGAAACAATACTCATATCGTTTTTCAACTATATCGGTAGATGCTATGGAATCACGCGTATATTTATATATGGGAAAATGGCAAGAAACTTATAATAGTGCAGAAAAGGTCTTATCACAAAAATCATCATTAGAAGATTTTAATAAAGAGAATTCTAAAATTCCCAATGATTTTCAATCAACAGAGGTCATCACAGCCTATGAATATGTATGTAAAGATGTCGATAAAGCATTTAGAGCCACACCTATGCTGAAAGAAAAATATGACAGAAATGATTTACGTCCTAACAAATACTTTGACGTAGCAGACAAAAATGGTAATTTTCCTGTTCTAAAATGCGGTTCTACGCAATTCTCATGTTCTTTCCGCACGGGAGAAATTTATCTGAATGCAGCAGAAGCCGCTGTTCACTTAAATAAGCTCTCGGAGGCTCGTGGTCGATTATTAAAGCTTATAGAAAACCGATATACCCCGGAAGGTTATACACTGAAAAAAAATGAAATAGAAGCAATGTCCCAAGAAGCGCTTCTTGCTGAAATTCAAGAAGAACGTACTAAAGAACTCGCTTTCGAAGGTCATCGTTGGTTTGATTTACGACGCACTACCCGCCCACGCATTGAAAAAGTTATCGATGGTAAAACGTATATTTTAGAGAAAGACGATGCACGCTATACATTGCGTATTCCACAGGCTGCTATTGATGCTAATCCAGAATTACAGCATTAATAATCAAGACTAAGACGGAGGTGTGTCAAAATGCGCACCTTCTTTTTTTTAAGCACAAAGCCCCGACTTTCACAAGCTGGGGCTTTGTTATTACCTAAAGATTTTGTATCTTTAGGCATAAGATTTTCACTATGACAAAGATACATTTTCGTCCTTATAATTCCAACCAAACAGTGCTTTTTCCTCAAAGAATTGACGAGGATATTGCAGAGCATGATCCAGTTCGGATGGTTGACGCTCTGGTTGAGAGCCTGAACCTTGAAAGTTTCAGGAAGTTGTATAAGGAATGCGGCCGCAGCCCTTACCATCCCAGGATGATGCTCAAGGTCATTCTCTATGCCTATATGAACAACGTCTATTCCTGCCGGAAAATTGAAAAGCTCCTTCATCGTGACATCCATTATATCTGGCTTGCCGGATATGAGAAACCTGATTTCATTACCATCAACCGTTTCCGCAACCGGGTGAAAAAGGAAATCAACGAGGTATTTACCCAAACCGTACTCCTTCTCTCTTCCAAAGGCTTCATCAGGCTGAATGTGGAATACATTGACGGGACAAAGATTGAGTCCAAAGCCAATAAGTATACTTTCGTCTGGCGAAAAACGGTTGAGCGGAACTGTGAACGCCTGATGAAGAAGATACATGTCCTGTTAGGGCAGATAGACGATGTCATCGCCCAGGAGAACTCATCGGAAAGCAATGAGGAGATTGAGTTCACTCCGGCCATGCTGACTGAGATGGCTGGAGAATTGCGGAAAGCACTTGAACAGGTTCCTGAGCCCTCCACGAAAGAGGAAAAGACTGCGTTGAAAAAGAAACGCAAACAGCTGAAGGAACTGGAAGAACACAGGGACAAGCTGCAGGAATACGACAACCGTCTGAACACGCTACAGGACAGGAACTCCTATTCCAAAACGGACAAGGACGCTACTTTCATGAGAATGAAGGAGGATGCCATGCGTAACGGCCAGACAAAGCCCGGTTACAACCTCCAGATCGGCACCGAGAACCAGTTCATTACCGATTTTGCACTCTTTCCGAACCCTACGGATACACTGACCATGATACCTTTCCTGCAATCCTTCTCAAGCAGATATGACAGGTTGGCCCATACGGTGGTGGCCGATTCCGGCTACGGTTCTGAGGAGAATTACCGCTTCATGTCAGAAAACGGTATGGCGGGCTACGTCAAATACAACTACTTCCACATGGAACAGCGGCCGAGATTCAAACCGGACCCGTTCAGGGCGGAAAACTTCTACTACAATGAAGAACAAGACTTTTGTATCTGCCCCATGGGACAGAAGATGCAAAGGATAGGGACTAGACATGTGAAAACAGCATCCGGATATGTCAGCGAAAATGCCACGTACAGAGCCATCAGATGTGAAGGCTGTCCGCTAAGATGCCGATGTTTTAAAGCAAAGGGGAACAGAACGATAGAGTTGAATCACAGACTCAGAAGATACAAGCAAAAAGCCAAAGAGTTGCTCTGCTCAGAGGAAGGACTGAAACACAGAGGACAGAGATGCATAGAACCGGAAGCCGTGTTCGGACAAATGAAAAACAATATGAATTACAAACGTTTCCGCCATTTTGGAAAGGATAAGGTCTTCATGGACTTTTCCTTCTTTGCCATTGCCTTCAATATAAAAAAGATGTGTGCAAAAATGACTAAAGAAGGTATGGATTGGCTGATTAGACCGTTTTATGAGCTTACAGTTGCTCTATTTAGATGTTGCGAACACATAAACCAAAGAAATCCTCAAAATATCGCAGCTTAAAGAAAATGAACCGATTTTTATAGTCAATGAAAAAAAAGAAGGCGCATCGTGTATTACGACACACCTTCAATAGTCAACAAGAAAGTACTTCCTTTCAGATATGATCTTGCAGAACCCTTTAATAATAACATAGCACGAGTGGGTCTCTATGGAAAAAGCATGAAAATCAAAAATAGGACAATGAATGTCTATAAACAACCACTCTATACACTACTTATTCATCTCAACGCAGACGACATTCTGTTCTAAAACATGAGGTTGTGTCTAACTTTTGGGGTGCACTTCAAAATGCCGGCACAACCTCATTAAACTACAAATAATCTTTTTTCGCTGCCCGTTGACAAGCTTCCACTAATTCTTTCATGACCTCTGCCACAGGCTGCTGACGGGAAATTATCGACGATACTTGTCCTATTTCCAGTTCTCCTTCTTCAAGATCTCCTTCAAAGATGCCTTTTTTGGCACGCCCCCGTCCCAATAAAGTTCTTAATTCTTCCATAGAAGCTCCACTATCTTCGGCCTTCTCTACAGCTTCCCGGAAACTATTTTTCACAAGACGAGTCGGAGCTAATTTTTTCAACAGCAACTTAGTATCCCCCTCACCCAGACTCAAACAATATTCCTTGAATAGCGGACTTGCAGAACTCTCATCAGTCAATGCAAAACGAGTTCCTATCTGAACACCTTCAGCCCCTAATACCATAGCAGCCAGTATTCCTTCTCCCGTAGCGATACCTCCCGCTGCAATCAAAGGTAAAGTCGTTGCTTCACGTACAGCAGGAATCAAACAAAAAGTAGTAGTTTCCTCACGCCCGTTATGTCCGCCGGCTTCGAAACCTTCCGCTACCACTGCATCTACCCCGGCCTCCTCACACTTCACAGCAAAACGGGAAGAAGAAACGATATGAACAACCGTAATTCCACGCTCTTTCAACCATCCTGTCCATGTTTTCGGATTCCCGGCAGAAGTAAAAATAATCTTCACTCCCTCTTCTACCACAATATTCATGATTTCTTCTATCTGCGGATACATCAAAGGAATGTTCACACCAAAAGGAAACTCTGTAGCTACACGGCATTTGCGAATATGCTCGCGTAAAATCTCCGGATGCATAGAACCTGCACCAATCAGTCCCAAACCACCAGCGTTACTCACTGCGGAAGCAAGCCTCCAACCACTGCACCATACCATTCCACCTTGAACAATAGGGTATTGAATCCCCAGAAGAGAAGTAATTCTATTCATAATTAATAATTTATCAATGTGCTAATTTACTAATATACCGGCTAGAATAACCAGCTAAATTACTAATGCGCTAATACAACAATATACAAATATATAAATTATTCAATTACAAACGTTCCCTAGTCAGTATATTGTCGTATCGCGACATTAGCACATTTATATAAACACCCTCAACGGATAATCTGTTCAATAGGTTTATTAATCAACACCGTGGTAGAATCCCCATAAGCTCTCAAAACTTCCAGCGTACGTTCACGACGATCTCTTCCTTTCTTATCCCAGAAGTTCTTTGTAAAGACAGCCATCAGATCAAGTCCTCCAATAGTTCCTCCATTGATATACACTCCGCTACCACCAAACAAAGGAATAGGACTATCCGTCACCACCGAATTCACCATCATCCCATTGGCACGTTCACTTAACTGACGGAACCGTACTCCGCTCGCCTGTATTTCCTCTAAAGACTTCCGTATACCTTTTGCCATCGGATTCCGTGCCCAGTTGGTATACGATCTTTGCTGTCGAATCTCATAGAAAGGATCTCCCCGCCATGTATTCTTATCCACCCTTATCTTTTTTTGATAAACCGGATCCCAATTAAAACGGGTATTAGCCTTATATGGCATCAAAGAAAGAACTACCTTTGGTTTAGGCAATGCTTCGGGAAGCGATTCGTCAGGCAGCATCCAGCTTTTCTCCTCCGACATCCGGGGAGTACCCACCGCACTGCCGAAATCAATCTGCCTAACTGCTTTCGGATTCAGCTTCAACTCCTCACTGCTCTCCAATAGCTTCTGCAATTTGAGTGAATCCTGTACAGACCACTGGGCATAGCATACCACTGTCAGCAGCAGTGATACTGCCGATATAAATAAACGTTTCCTCATTTTTATTGTTTTTTTATTTCCCGAAGATTCTCCTCTTTTTTACCACCAGCGATACCCTGTACCACAAAGCGGTTCATCGTAACACGGGTCAATCGTCCACCGCGTCTTCGGGTATTGTCTTTCTTCCCACCAACGACGGTAGCAAGCGGCAGCATCAAGTACTTCTTCGTCTGTCAGGAAATAGAGTGCTTCATAATTCTCGGCATTAGCCAACACCATTTTGCAACCCAACGACGGAGGTGTACCTTGACGAATAGATTCAATCACCCAAAGCATACACTCACCTAAACGGATTTTACCATTATTCATATTATAAACCGACGGGAAAGAAGGAATAATAGTCAGATCTTCCGCATAGTTCAGAAGTTCGGGAATATCCTCTTCCGTAAAATGAGGGACCTCCACCACTCCTTTGTCATTCTTCATCTTATACGTACCCGTCTTCAATTGCTTCACAAAAAGGGTAACATCCGGATTGTTATAATCCATTTCTTCGCTGCCGCACCCAGTAAAGGATACAATCAGGCAAATAGCCAACAGCATTACAAGTGTTTTTTTCATTTTCTTCAAGGATTAATACGTCATGCGAAGTCCGCAAAGCAAATTAAAATTAGTCGGCCGTTTCGTGCGTACCGTAGCTAGTTTCGAATCAGTTTTGAAATGATGAGAAACACCCGGTTCGGCAAAAAGCGCGAGGCGATCATTTATCTTATAATTAATTCCAATACCAGCGGTCACAGCCAATTGGACAGGTTCTTCTTTGAAACTGTTGTCCGGTGCACCGGCAATGCATTTATCTATAATTCCTCCTACTGTAGCGTAAAGGTCAACTTTTTTTGTATCCAACAATGTCACGTTAATTTTGACGGGAATACCAAGATAATGTAAATGCTGCCCTGCCGAGCGGAGATTTGAATAAAGCAATCCGGTTTCAATACCCAGATAATCATTTAATTTCCGTTCTACGGTTACACCTACAGAAACCGGCATTTTATAGACGCCATCCTCTGCTGGAAGTGCCGTACCAACTTGGGCTTTCATCGCCCAGCGGTTTTTCTTTGTAGAGATCTTCCGGACTGCTGATTCGCCCATTTCATATTGTTCTTTTCGCGAATCCGATGATTCCGTATTACCATTCGTTGCCTGCCAATAGCCATTATGGCCTTGGTTTCCATATCGGTTTCCATTTCCGGTGGAAGTCGTAGCCGAGAAAGAGAACGACATAGAGAAGGTAATGGAAAGCGAATCTTCTTCTGTGTATTGAGACAACATTCCATAAGATTTAGGAGCCGGTTTCGGCAACACTGGTTCTACCGGCAACGGTAGTTGATTGACACGTATTCCATCTCCGTCCAACTGCCCTCCGTTCGCCACGGCTATCTTGGTAAATGCTTCTTCCATTTCCTCTTTTGGAGAAAGATATAAGAAGGTAGCCGATGAAGCCGCCAAGACAAGCAACACAGATGCCGCAGCTGCTACACGGAAGAGTAGTAACCGACGACGTTGCTGGCAAGCCACAGGAATCTCCTGTGAGAGTTCTTCCCAGAAGCCGTCCCGGACATTCATCCCGGCATCAGCGAGACGAGTGCGAAACAGATCGGTTATTTCATCATTTTCTTTCTTCATGATTTCTATACTCTTTAATTCTTTTTGCTAATAAATACTTGGCCCGGTGTAACTGCGAAGTAGACGAGTGCTCTTTAATATGAAGCATCTTGGCTATCTCCTTGTGTGACTTCTCTTCAAACACATAAAGGTTGAAAACGGTTCGGCATCCATCCGGTAATTCGGCAATAAAAGCCATTAATTGTTCCTCTGAGATTCCAGCCCCTCCTCCCGAGTCCGATATATCAGGTATGTCGGGAAGCTCATCTTCATGCACCACCAACTGACTGACTCGTTTCTTACGCCGCAAATAATCGAGCGACTGGGTGACCATTACCCGGGTAATCCATGTGCTAAGCGAAGATTCGCCCCGAAACGAGAAGTTGGTAAAAATCTTAATGAAACCATCATGCAATACATCGTGCGCTGCATCCATATCGCCCGTATAGCGGAAACATACCGCCAGCATCTGTTTGGAATAGAGGGTGTAAAGTTCCTTCCGGGCTGAATCCTTTCCTGCCCGACAGCCCTTTATCAGTTCTATCTCGTTTTCCAAGTCAATTACCTTTTTTTAAAAATCGAACGTATGTCTGCGTCGTTTGTCCATTAGACGCAAGAATTTGAGGAATGCTGCAATGAATATTGCTAAAAGAAGTTAAAGAGACGATAAATAATAAATGGAGAAAAAGAAAAGGTGAACGATAAACGGTAAACAATGAACAGCACTATACACTACCGTGCTGCAAAGTATTCACCATTGACTGTTTATCGTTCACCGTTTACTGTTTATCGTTTACCGCTTATAATCAGCATGCCTTGAAACTCATATCCAGCCCTTTCACCGAATGAGTCAAAGCTCCTACCGAAATAAAGTCTACGCCACATTCGGCATAGTCTCGAAGAGTATCAAAAGTAATACCGCCGGAAGATTCGGTCTCATATTTACCTGCTACCATCTCTACTGCCTTTTTCGTCATTTCAGGAGTGAAGTTATCAAACATAATACGGTCCACACCACCCAAGTCGAGAACTTGTTGCAGTTCATCAAAGTTCCGAACTTCAATTTCGATTTTCAGATCTTTGCCCTTTTCTTTACAATATTCTTTGGCACGGGTAATAGCTTTATCAATACCTCCGGCAAAATCCACGTGATTATCTTTCAGGAGAATCATGTCGAAAAGTCCGATACGATGATTTACACCACCGCCAATCTTTACTGCCATTTTTTCGAGGATACGCATTCCGGGAGTTGTCTTACGCGTATCTAACACATGAGTACGGGTACCTTCCAATTTCTTAGCGTATTTGCGGGTCATTGTCGCTATACCACTCATACGTTGCATCACGTTCAGCATCAGGCGTTCAGTCTGAAGTAGTGACTGCACTTTTCCTTCTACCAGCATTGCCACATCACCCGGTTCCACTTCCGTTCCATCGTTGATAAATACCTCGACTTTCATCGTAGGATCGAAACGATTGAAAATTTCTTTGGCTACTTCTATACCTGCCAGCACACCGGCCTCTTTGATAAGCAATTTTGATTTTCCCATAGCAGTAGCGGGAATACATGAAAGGGTGGTATGATCCCCATCCCCTATATCTTCTGCAAAAGCAAGATCGATCAGCTTGTCGATCAGTTCTTTTTCCTTATTCATTGATTTTGTCAATTCTTATTTGATGTATTAAATATTGATTCTCCACTTTCTTCAGGAAGCAGTTTACACGGAAATTTCCTCTGGTAGTAGCCAATGTACCAATAATGAAACTCGATTCATCCCGTTTTCCCTGATGATTTACGTTAAATCCGCTGACTTTATTCTCCGTAAAGAAATCTTGCATCATAGCTGTTGCTTTCTGCTTGTCAACGTTTGTCGAGCGACCCTGGAGCACCAAGTTTACCTTGCCCCCCATATACTTACTCAGCTCTTGCGAACTTCCTCTTTTAAATGCCGTAATCACTCCTGCCGGTATCTCTTGCGCCATAAGCAACGAGATAGAAAGAAGCAAAGCGGTCATTCCTACAAGCACTCGTTTTTTCATAAATACAAGCTTTAAAGTTGAAGTTTAAAGCCTTAAACTTTCAACTAATGATAGGCAAAGGTAATCATTAATTGCAGAATAACATAAAAAATGCCTATTTTTGTGCATTAATCAGAATAACAGACGTATGAAAACAATCCTGCTCGTCGTTGGACGAACCGTAGAACAACACTATATAACTGCCATTAATGACTATATTCAGCGCACCAAACGCTATATTACTTTTGATATGGAAGTAATCCCCGAACTAAAAAACACAAAAAGTCTTTCAATGGAAGTGCAGAAAGAAAAAGAAGGAGAACTGATATTGAAATCACTCCAACCGGGAGACGTAATCGTATTACTTGATGAACATGGAAAAGAGATGCGTTCTCTCGAATTTGCCGATTATATGAAACGAAAAATGAACACAGTCAACAAGCGGCTAGTTTTCATTATCGGAGGCCCTTATGGATTTTCAGAAAAGGTATATCAAGCAGCAAACGAAAAAATTTCAATGTCGAAAATGACTTTCTCGCATCAGATGATCCGATTAATATTCGTGGAGCAGATTTATCGGGCAATGACGATACTGAATGGCGGACCGTATCATCATGAGTAATACTTAACGAACAAATCACAGAGGAATGAAGTACTACCCTCTTTCATGATTTTCCTGTATACATACAGGAATATTCATGGTTTAAAATACTGAGCTAAGATAATATGAAACTGCGCCCTACTCAATAATAATTATTCCCAAAGAGAGACATTTGCCGAATATCATATAGTTTGTAAATACGAGGGAATGAGTAATTTAGTATGTATTTGTTATATATGGAAGAAGTAATTAGTTTATTTAGTTCTTGCAGAACTTATTACATGTTCTAAATTAAGAGTTGTTTTTCACATCATATTACATTGGTTAATTAGGTTATATTTATAATAGGCAACAAATTTTATGCGCAAAGATAACTATTTATTTGAATAACACGCAAGAATGCATATTATTTTCTTTATGAATTAAAAAAAATATTTTTGCCTTGTGTCATTCCCGAATCCCCCAATAAGCATTTTATTGTGATTAGTATATAAAATAGGTATAATACACTACATGGCTTATTAAGATAATTAATTGAATATCAATATTTAAGGCGCTTATCTCGGTAGAACAATAGTACCATAATCTTCTACCAGACCGCTTCACAAGGGTTTCTCATGCAACCGTGTGCTATCGGAGTCATCCTAAAAAACTTGATAATGAGGTTGTAGACATGTAATAAGTTCTGCAAGAACATATTCAACCTTTAACTCAATCTACAATTAACCAAATGTTAAATCTAAAAGAAAAAGCATGAGACAATTTCATTTTTTTTGTAAACAACGGTATTTGAAGTATACTGTTCTGTCATTGCTTCTTTGTCCGCTTTCTTCCTCTGCAGCAGAGGAATGGAAGGATGTGAAAGGAGAATCTACTACTAAAATTGTTGAATCGACTCAACAGAAAAAGCAAAAGCGTGTTATTACCGGTGTAGTAAGGGATGGCGATACCAATGAACCTATTATTGGAGCTTCTGTTTGGCTAAAAAACAGTTCGGTAGGTGCTGTGACCGATATAGACGGTAAATATTCTATCACGATAGAAGGTGTAGGTGGAGTACTTGAATTCTCTTATATCGGTATGAAGAAGCAGGAAATTGCAATCATAGACCAAAAGAGTATCAATGTCACTCTTCAACCCGATACTGAAGTATTGGACGAAGTTGTTGTTGTCGGATATGGTAGCCAGAAGAAAGAAAGTGTTGTTGGGGCTATCTCAACGCTAGACATCAAAAAACTGAAAGTTCCCGGAGCATCAATTTCAAATGTGTTGGCAGGTCAGTTATCCGGTGTTGTGGCTATGACCCGTTCGGGAGAGCCCGGCAAAAATAGTGCCGCGGATTTCTACATTCGTGGTGTATCTTCCTTTAAGGGAACTTCCACTCCGTTAGTGCTGGTAGATGGCATCGAACGTGATCTTGATCTGGTAGATACAGACGATATCGCTTCATTCTCCATTCTGAAAGATGCTTCGGCCTCTGCCGTTTATGGTGTACGAGGTGCCAACGGAGTAATCTTGATTACTACTAAAAAGGGAGAAGAAGGTAAGCCGGCAATCAATGTACGCACAGAGTTTGGTTTTACCAGTCCTACCAAACGTCCGAAGATGCTCGACTCAGCAAGATGGGCGGAACTTTACAATGAAGCTTCTTCAACCAAGTATTATTCGGACGAAGTCATGCAGAAATATAGAGAACATAGTGACCCCGATCTCTACCCGGATGTAGACTGGTTTGATGCTTTGTTCGACGACATGGCTGAAAATCAACGAGTAAATCTGAGTATCACCGGTGGTGGAGACATCGTGAAATATTATGTTTCAGGCTCTTTCTATAATGAAAGCTCTATCTACAAAAATGCAGGAAACATATATGGATACGATTCATCTATTAATTACAACAAATTCAACTTCCGTGCCAATATAGACCTCAACCTGACCAAAAGCACAGTACTGAATGTCAATCTGGCTAATATCTATGAAAAATCGTTTGGTCCCGGATTTGGTGACAACGATAACGACATTTGGGGATATACGTTCAATGCTTCCCCTAACGCATTCCCGATAGAATACTCTGATGGAAAACTTTCAGGACCTTCTACCGATTCCGGTTTCAACCCATGGAATATGCTGGTTCACTCCGGATACCGTGAACAGTTCTGGAACTCGGCACAAGCACTTGTCGGTGTTACGCAAGATATCGGTAAACTTTGGAAACCGTTGGAGGGATTAACTGCCAACTTGAAATTCTCATGGGATGCGTGGAACACTACCTTGCAACGCCGCTCCAAAACACCGACTTTCTATCATGCCCGTGGGAGAGACGACCAAGGCAATCTGATATATGACGATAATAATGGTGACGGTGAATGGGACCCCGTACATACCGGAAGTGAGTCTTTGGGATTCGCAATCGGACGTAGCGGAACGATGACACGTTATTTGGAAGGCTCATTGAACTACAACCGTTTGTTTGCAGAAAAACATCGTGTAGGCGCATTGTTACTATACAATCAGAAAATACATACTAACACACAGGCCGGTAGCGGAGACGCTGCACTTCCTTATAAAAACCAAGGTTTGGCAGGACGTGTTACTTATGCATTCAAAGATACATATTTTGCTGAAGTAAATGTCGGTTATAACGGTTCCGAAAACTTTGCACGCGGACATCGTTTTGGCTTTTTCCCTGCAGCAGCTATCGGTTGGATGATGTCTAACGAGAAGTGGTTTGAACCTATAACTAACACTGTTGATATGTTAAAGTTAAAAGCTTCTTACGGTAAAGTAGGTAATGATGACATCGGCGGACAGAGAAGATGGGTATACGAATCTTCTATTGTAACAGGAGGAAACTGGCAATACGGTCAAAGTGCCAACCAAGGAGGTGATGGTATTCGTATTGGTGAAGTTGAAAACCTGAACGCATCTTGGGAAGAAGCTCTGAAATTGAACGTCGGTATCGAATTCTCTTTATTCAACAAGGTTAAAGTACAGGCCGATTACTTCCGTGAAGAACGTACCGGAATCTTCCTGCAACGTGCCGGATTGCCTGCCATTGTCGGTATTTCCACTATCCCTTATGTCAATATCGGTGAAACACTGAACCAGGGTTTCGATAGTAATATCGAATACTCACAGAAGATAGGTAATGTTTATGTAACGGCAAGAGGTAACTTTACATATAATCGTAACAAATTGAAGAACAACGACGAACCTGACTGGGAATATAAATACCAAAACAGAATAGGCAAACCTTTTGGTTCAGGTGGTTCCATGCAGCCTTTCGGACTCGTAGCCTTAGGGTTATTCCAGAGTCAGGAAGAAATAGACAACAGCCCTGTACAAAGTTTCGGAGAATACCGTGTAGGTGATATTAAATATCAGGATATCAATGGTGACGGAGTTATCAACTCTCAAGACCAAATCGCTATCGGATATACTAACTTACCGGAAATCATGTATGGTTTCGGTGCTACGGCACAATGGAAGAACTGGGATTTCAATGTATTCTTTCAAGGAGCGGCTCGCACAAGTTTCTTCTTAAGCGGATCATCAGTTAAGAGTCTTTTCTCTTCAGGAAACTTGGAACGTTCGGCTGTGAACGAAAATATATACAACAATGTATGGATGTCCACTAATACCCCCGAACAGAATGCAAATGTACTCTACCCGCGTCTCAGCAATGGTAGCGGAGGTGCCGGAGCATCTAACAACACTCAAACTTCCACATGGTGGCAACGCAACGGTTCTTTCATACGATTGAAGAATATGGAAATTGGTTATACACTTCCCAAATCGTTGACAAGTAAAACATTCATTAAGTCTTTCCGCTTTTATGTGTCGGGAAGTAACCTGTTCACATTTGCTCCATTCGATATGTGGGATCCTGAAAAAGGTGGAGGAGAAGGTTCCGGCTATCCGTTGAATCGAGTGATCACTATCGGCTTCAATGCTAATTTCTAAATCTTATAACTGTATAACTTATGAAACTTCAAATAAAATCACTTTATCTGTTATGCTTCGCTACCGGCGCGATGTTGTTATCTTCATGTGAAGATTTCCTCGACAGGCAAGAAGACGAAAAACTGACTTTCGAAAAAATCTGGGAGTCAAGAAATACGATCAAGCAGTATTGGCTCAATGCTATGTCATTTCTTCCTAACTACAATGGAGGATTCATTGGAGATAATGAACCCTATTTGGGAGCATCGGACGAATGTACCATTACTTATGACCGTGGTTACCGTTCTATGAACTTCGGATCATGGAATGCCTCAAATGTACCTTATTACAAAATGGACAAATACTATAAAGGTATCCGTGAATGTAATATTTTCATGCAGAATGTATATAAATGCTCAGACCCTCTGGCTACCCAGGAACAACTTGACGAATGGTATTGGCAGGCGCGCTTTGCCCGTGCCTACTACTATTTTAGTATGATGTGCGACTACGGACCTATTTTCCTGATTGGAGACGAATTACTGGACTTTGCAGCTTCTACAGAAGAATTATACCGTCCTCGTAACACATGGGAAGAGTGTGTAAATTATGTAGTCAGTGAACTTACTGCATGTGCCGAAAGTAGTGCTGTACCTGTTCAGAAGGGTCTGTCGACCAGTAAATACGGTTTAGCGACTAAAGGCACCTGTTATGCAGTCATTTCACGTCTGAAACTTTATTCGGCACGCGACTTGTTCAACGGTAATGCTCTATATCGTACGGTAAAGAACCCGGTAACAGACAAGTTCCCCGAACTTTCGGGAGTGGATCTTTTCCCGCAAACATACGATGCCAATAAATGGCTGGAAGCAGCAAAGGCTGCTAAAGTCTTGTTAGACGATACTGATTACGAACTTTATCGTGCAGGTAACGGTGATCCGTATGAAGATTATTATGGTATCACCCATGTGAACTGGAATAGTGAATTGATCTGGACAGACCGTTACAATAGCGGATATAGTTGGGGAGTAAATACAGCTCCCACCGGACTACCCGGTACTGCATACGGTGGTGTAGGTCCTACACAGCAACAGGTAGATGCTTATGCGATGAACAACGGACGCTATCCTATTATAGGGTATGAAGCATCAGGTGATCCGATAATAGACAATGCTTCAGGATACAGCAAGGAAGAAGAACTGCAAAAATCAGACTGGGAATATCCGGCAAAAGGATGGAGCAACTTTAAGAACTACAATATCACTGCTCCTAACATGTATAAAGATCGTGAGCCCCGTTTTTACATCACTGTTTTCTTTGGAGGTAACTATTGGTTGCATGGTGCTGGCAGCACAATGATCTCTTTTGCCAAAGGAGGTAATGGTAACAAGAGCCACGACTATCCTAAGAGTGGTTACCTGTGTAATCGTTTTTATGACCATACACTGAACTCCGGTGATGGACAATGGGGTAATCTGACATTCCCGGTATTCCGTCTCGGAGAGATGTATCTGAACTTCATCGAATCTGTTCTGGAATGTAAGAAGAGGAATGTTGCTTTGCCGGCAGGATATGAAGAACTGGCAATGGAAAAATGGGCGGATTTGCGCGACCGTGCGGGATTGACTCCGATTACAAGTGTATATCCCAATGCTTCCGTGGACGAACTGATTGAACTTTGTCGTAAAGAACGTCGTGTGGAACTGGCATTTGAAAGACATCGCTATTTCGACACACGTACTTGGATGATTGCGGAACAAACGGATAATGGTCCGATGTATGGTATGGATGCAACCTGTCCGCTGGAAGGTAATGATACGAAAGTAACTCCTGACGGATTTTGGAAAAGAACCGTATTTGAAACACGCGTGTTTAAATCCAACCACTATCTCTATCCGTTCTCTCAGCGTGAATTGGATCGTAATAAATTACTGACCAGAAACTATGGATGGTAGTGAGAAATACACATAAAACCACTTTATTAATAAAAAGAAAATATTTATGAGAAAAAATATATTATTAGTGTCGTTCGTATCTGCCTTCCTTTTAACGCAGACTGCGTGCGAAGATGGCAAGGATGAATTTCTGGATGATTTCAGTACTATACTTTATTTCAGAAATAGTGGCGAAATACCTGTAAGTGTATATAACACAGGGGAAGATGCCAACTACCAGGTTGTGATAAACAAGGGAGGCTCAGAACTCAACGCAGTGACGGAAGTAAGTATAGGAACGTTGGATGATGCTGCATTGGCTATATATAATGCAGAACAGGGAGTAAAATACAAAGCCATTCCCACCACTTGCTATGAATTGAAGGGCGATAGAAAATTTACTTTTGCCGCAAATGAACTGTATAAAACTATGGATATTACTCTAAAAACGGAACTTATTGACGGGCTTCCCGCCTTGAATGCCGGTGAAGAGTATGTGCTACCATTGCAACTGGAAAATTCACAGGACTCTATCAATTCAAAATTAGGAAAGGTTTTTATTAAGCCAAATGTACAAACTCCGACAGTTTTCTTTTCAAAGAGCGGTTATACTCAAAACTTTTTCTCGGACAACGGCCCTATTAAAATGAATTTCACTTTGCCATTGGAAATTCCTATTCCAAGCAAATGGGACTTCTCTTGTGAATTAACTATCGATTCGAAATTGTTAGACGAATATAATGCAGCAAACGAATGTGATTATGCAATGTTACCTTCTACTGCTTACACGCTGGAGACAACTGTCAACTTTACCAACGATATGGAAAGTGTAAAAGAGGCGAATATTGAAGTAGACCGTACCGGTTTGAGTTATGGTAATTATGTGCTTCCGATTTGTTTGTCTTCATGCACTAAACCACAATTTGTTATCGATGCAGAAAGAAATACATCGTTGTATGCTATCTCTTATGTACCTGATGCAAGCAAATTAACCAAAGTCGACCTGAAAGAAAATATGATTAGTATTTTCCCGGATCCGACAAATGAAGGTTCTATTGCTGAAATGCTCGACGGAAAAGAAGATACGTATTACCATAGTAACTGGAGCGGAGTAGCACCAATGCCTCACTGGATTCAAATTGCTCTGCCGAAAGAATCCACAGCAGTATCAATAGGATATCAAATACGTCATAACAACAATAATGGCGCTCCTCTGCAGTATACACTTCTCGGTAGTCCGGACGGTACTGCCTTCAGTAAAATCACTACGGTTACAGAAAATCTACCAACGGCAACAAAAGCAAAATATACATCGCCGGTATTCGTCGGCAAACCATTTAAATATTTGCGGGTACAAGTAGATAAAACGTCAGTAGGAAACAGTTTTGCATTTGCAGAGTTCTGGATGAGCACAGACTGATTTTTCTCCTAAGTAATATTTTAATGAGAGAGAGAATGTTTTCTCTCTCTCATTAACTTTTATGGTTAACTTTGAATAATCTTTTGATGATACAATACTTTATGAAGCAATATCTGTTCTTACTATGGGGGATTACTTCTCTCATCTTTTCTTCTTTGTTCCTGGCTTGCAGCGATGATGAACCGGGTGATAAAACTCCTGTATTCACAATAAAAGAGGAGTATTTACAACAGGATTTCGATCAAAAACAATCATCGCTTGTAATACCTGTGGAAACTAATCTGGCCGCAGACGCATGGGTAGTCTCATCAAATCAGGACTGGTGTGTCGCAGCAAAAGACATGTCGGGTTCTTCGCCCGCGGTAAAAGTATTGGTACATGCCAATGAAGAACCGGACGTACGCTCTGCAGAAATCACATTAAAGAGTTCTGTGCAAAACTATACTATTCAAGTACGTCAATTAGGGTACGGTCCTGCTATCCTTGTCAAGAATCCCAATCCGATAATCGATGCGGCCGGCGGTCCTCTTTCCATTATTGTCACTTCGAATATAGAATACACAATAGAGCAATCGGAAAACAGTGATTGGATCAAAACTGTTCCTGCCACCCGTGCGCTGACAGATAAAGAATACCAATATACGGTAGATGCCAACCCATATTATGAAACACGTACTGTCACATTCACTTACATATATACTAAAGACGACAAGATAAGAGCATTATGCTCAGTTACACAAAATGCTAAAGATTCCGGTGTTTCGGATGTAGAGATAGAAGGTGATTTGAAAATATCTCCCAATGGAGGAAAAGATAGTGAGCACCAGCCGGGACAAGGAATCGAGAACTCTTTTGATGGCAAGTTTGGTGGAACCCCCTATCATTCAATTTGGAATCAAAAGGCTAATTTTCCTGTTACTCTCGAATATTTTTTTGATGGCACAAAAGACATAGATTACTTGATTTATCACACCCGTAGTGGAAATGGTAATTTTGGCAAATTGGATATTTACACGGCAACAGAAGATGCTCCCGAATATACGAAGTACGGTTCATTCGATTTTAAGATGCAGAATGCTTCAAGCCGTGTGGTGTTTGCTCAGAGTTTGAAGAAAGCTACTAAAATAAAATTTGAGGTTCACTCCGGCTTGGGAGACTTTGTAAGTTGTGATGAAATGGAGTTCTATCAAAAGAATCCGGATAAGAAACTTGACGCACAATTGCTGGGCGTTTTTACAGATATAACTTGTACGGAGGTGAGAGATGAAGCGACCGATGCACAGATAAATGCACTTCCCGGCTATTTTGCCAATATAGCCATTCAATTAAAGAGAAACACATATGACGAATGGGAAAAGTCTTTCCGTATACAAGATTATCACCCTTACAGTAATGTAGAGGAATGGGCAGAAACACTGATGACCAAACGATACAGTAACTTAGACAACCCTACGGGTATTTATGTGGAAGCCGGAGATTCGGTCATTGTGTTGGTAGGTGACACCCATGGACAGAGTTTGTCTATTCAATGCATCGGTGAAGAAAAGTCCGGCGACTATGTGCAAACAGCAGCAAGCGGAGAAACCCGTTTCCTTGAAGAAGGAGTTAATAAACTTGGATTTACACAGCGAGGAATGTTGTTCCTTATGTATAACACTAACTTGCAGGATGTCAATGCAAAACCTGTGAAGATACATATTCCTTTAGGTAGCGGATATGTCAGCGGATTCTTTGATGTAAAAACGGATAAGACTAATGATAAATATAAAGAGCTTATAAATAAAGCTACTTATAAGTATTTCTGCATACGTGGTGAAAGAATTATGTTCTACTTCCATCGAGATAAGATGATGCAGGCTGTTCCCTACGATATACTGTCTGCCATTAATCTTTGGGATAATATCATTAGTTGGCAACAGGAACTGATGGGTATTGATGACGTCCGTCCGTCACAGGTCAACAATCATTTGTTTGCCATCTCTCCGGAAGGTAGCTATATGTGGGCATCAGATTATAGGATTGGATTCGTATATACTTATCTCAACAATATTTTGCTTTATGATAACGTGATGGCTGCTAAAGACAATGCCTGGGGACCGGCTCACGAAATAGGACATATTCACCAGCGTGCTATCAACTGGCCCGGTTCAACAGAGTCATCCAATAATCTTTTCTCAAATTACATACTGTTTAAACTGGGAAAATATTGTTCGAGAGGATCGGAATTAAGCGCGTTGGCAAAAGCCCGTTTTGTTGATAAACAAGCTTGGTGGAATATGGGTAGCGCCACTCATCAGAATGAGGATACGGAAATACATATGCGTATGAACTGGCAACTTTGGAATTATTATCATCGTTGTGGCTATAAAACAGATTTCTGGCAGAAACTCTTCAAACTCTTGCGGGAAGATCGTATTGTTGAATCTAATCCGGGAGCAGGTCAGTTACATTTTGCTAAGATGGCAAGTAAGGCTGCCAATGAGAATCTGACTGAATTCTTCAGGATGTGGGGATTCCTCGAACCGGTAAATAATGTGGAGATTGAACAGTATGGTAAATGGAACTACAATGTGACACCAACCATGATTGCCGAAGCAGTAAGCTACATGAGCCAGTTTCCTGCACCTAAACATGCATTTTATTATCTTGAAGACAGAAAGAATAATGATGTGGGTATTGAACAATATCAGGTAGGTGATGTAGGCTATTATACACAGTTCAAGAATGACCAGAAGATTACAAAGAATGTAACATATACCCGTTCCGGGCAACATATTACAATAAGTTCGGGTGATGAAGCTGTCGCATTTGAAGTAAAAAAAGGTAGTGAGATAATGTATTTCTCTAATTTCTTCTCATTTGATATTCCGGCATCTATTCCTTGGAATGATAGCATGAAGATATATGCAGTACAGGCGAATGGAGAGAGAAAAGAAGTGAAATCCAATTAAATGAGTTCCCCCAATCTTACAATATCCAAATGTATGATTGGGGGAAATTCATAGATTATTCTTTATATATTGATTCTTTTACATTATCATTCAAAATCACTTTGTTGTTTTTCCACCTCTTTTAACTTCGAGCGGCTGACTTTCTGCTGTCGCTTCAAGTTGTTTCCGTTCTGTCCCTTAAAATCAGTGCTCATTGCTTTCTGTCCGGAAACAGAATTCAATCGTTCCAGTTCCTTTTTATCTGCCAGCAAAATATGCTCCGCCTGATAAGTCGGAATAATCAACTCCGCCGAAACCGGAGTATGTTTACCTTGCCATACCACGGATGCACGCACCTTGATTTCTCCCGGAACAGTAGAAGATCTTACCAATACAGGCGCAGTTCCCCAACGAACCGGAGCCGGATTTGTAAACGTCTTACTGTCAGCAATCAGTTGTCCGGGACCTTCTATTTCAAAGGTTATTTCATAATTATTCAATCGTTTGATGTTCCCATTATCATCTGCAATAGCAGCTATTACAGTCATGATATCCGAACCGTTCGCTTTCATACTCACCTTCTCGTCATCCGCCCAAAGTAGTATTTTAGAGGGGCGGCGGGCCGGCATCACCTTATGTGTTGCAACCACCTTTCCGGCTATCAGACCTTCTGCCAGAAGATACGAATCGGCCTGTTTCCTTCCTCGCGACAATTGCTTATCATACATAAAATCAAAAACATCGCTAAAGGTTATAACAGGCGATGGCATTCCGGCCTTATCGATTGGTTTATGATAAATATGCTGTTTGCCATTCTTGCAGAAAGTCAGACGAACTTCTTCACAGTTACTATACACCGTAACATCTTTCGGAGAAAAAGGAGTCATCTCATTCGCAATATACACCATAGGACCGCTATCTGCAATCAGTTCCTTGTTTTCCTCCGCAGGACGTTGCGAACAGAACATGTAATAAGAGAACTTCGGTTGCCGGAACGCATCCATAATTCCTCCATAAAACGGATCGGGATGATATCCCCTCTGATGATCGAAGGAATGCCACAAACAACCTCCCATGTGCTGTCTGGAAGTTCTATACAGTACATCATAGCACGTATATTTATAATCGGGGTTTGCATATCCCTGCGCTTGTATCAACATCGGCACTTCTCCCCAGACACGGTTCACACGACTCGGAGAATTATGCGAATACCAGTCATCCACATTATCTCCCCATTCCCGGGTAAAGTAACAAACATCGGGATTCAAAGTCTCCGTATTAAAGGCCCCTCCTCCCCCCATTACCGGATGAGTGAAATGGATCGGAAAATGTTCGTGTCCACGTGCCGTAACATCACAGCCGGCATAACAATATGGATAAGGATATTCCTCATTCAGTACATCTACCACATTTTTAGCAAACTCTGCCGGATACCAGGTTTCATTTAAAATCGGCTCCCACATCCACACACAAGGATGATTGCGGTCACGGCGAACCATATTACGGATATCACTATATACTCTTTGGGCAAAAATAGGTTCATCATTCCAGAATTGCCATCCCGGAGTATTGACAATAACAAAGAGTCCCAACTCATCACACGCATCCATAAAAGCAGGATCTTGCGGATAATGTGCGTTACGGATAACACGCAACCCTGCATCGCGTAATTTCTTTGCATCGCGCCAGTGCAGGTTATTAGACAAGGCATTGCCTATCACAGCATAATCCTGATGTCTATTAGCCCCAATCAACGGATAGGGATACGGTTCACCGTTCAGCCAAAAACCGTCTTTTCCTTTAAACTCCACACTCCGGATACCAATGCGACGACGATATCCGTCAACAATGCTGCCGGCTTTATCCTTCACATAGACGTGCAACTGATAGAGATAAGGACTGTCGGGCGACCAAAGATGAGGACTGTCAACCTTCATACGAGAGGCCACTTTTGCCGCATGCTCATTGCCCACGGACAATCGTTTCTCTGTTGAAAGCACAAGACGGTTATCACGGTCATACAGTTCATAGCTGACTTTTCCACTGAAGAACTTTCCCGAAGTATTACGTATATGCACATCCAGATTTACCAAAGCCGATTGCCGCGACACTTTATCATAAGAAACAAACAGCCCGCCGCCTGCTACTTCATCTTCATAATTGGGGTCGGTAATAAATACGCGGTTGTGAGCTATCATCCAACAGTCACGATAGATCCCGCCAAAGTAAGCAAAATCCAGTGTTTCCTGCGTCTTACCGGGAGGATAGGAAGGATCGTCACTATTATCAGCCCACACCGTGACCACATTATCTTCACCAAAGTTCAGGGCAGAAGATACATCAACAATAACAGGCAGAAAGCCTCCGAAATGCTCTTTCAGCAGCTTACCGTTAACCCATATTTTTGATTTCCCCATTATAGCTTCAAAATGAAGAAACAATTGTTTGTTCTTCCAGGCTTCATCAGGTGTGAAATGTTTCCGGTACCATATTTCGCCTTGGTAATTAATACACCCGCTAGCCTCAACCGGAAGATATTCTATCCCATTAGGTAAGGATACGATATCCCATTTCTTATCATCGAAGTTTTTCTGTTCGGCACCTTCTATCTTCCCTTTGTAGAAACGCCAGGCGGGATTCATATCATACACCGTGCGACCGGTATTGGGCAGCGAATAAAAACCTGCCGTTGAATAAGAAGGTTGAAAATCAGCATAAGACGCTAACGGATTTGCTAACAACAGGCAAACCATTAGTACTTTCCATAGCATAAAAATATGTTTCATAAATTTAATGGATTAAATAATTTATTATAGAACTTCATCCGGCCAAGGAACGATTTCCCCCGTCTCTTTAAAAGAAAGACGTTGAGCATAATTTTTCCGTAAATATACACCTAATTCTTCAGATAACTTCTTTACTACATCAGGTATTCTTCTACAAGATTATTTTTCCGAAATATCTTCTACAATATTAAACCATTCATTAAATCATCCAGCCTTTTATCCATTTCCTCAAGAAGTGCCGCATAAGCAATGCCGATGTTTGACAAGCCTTTTTTATTATTCCCGATTCATCAACCGATGTTCCGCCATTTGTTCGAACTTCGTTCCCGGACGACCGTAATTGGCATACGGATAGATAGAGATGCCTCCACGCGGAGTAAAGATTCCCGTGACTTCGATATATTTGGGGTTCATCAGTTTAATAAGGTCTTTCATGATGATATTTACACAATCTTCATGAAAAGCTCCATGATTGCGGAAGCTGAAAAGGTAGAGTTTCAAACTTTTGCTTTCTACCATTTTTACTTCCGGAATGTAGCTGATACGTATTTCGGCAAAGTCCGGTTGTCCGGTAATGGGACACAGACTTGTGAACTCCGGGCAGTTGAAACGTACCCAATAGTCATTTTCCGGATGCTTATTATCAAAAGCTTCCAGTACTTCAGGAGCATAATCTTGCTTATACTCGGTCTTTCTTCCCAATAAGGAAAGTTGGTCTTTTAATTCAGTCATTACTCTTGTTAAACTACAACCTCTACCTAGATAAAAAAATGCATTTCCTCTTTCACCTATCACCGGACAGGCCCAAACATCTTATTAACAGGCATTTAAGTGGTGATAGATTCATTTTTCAACCTATCACCGTATCTATCACCTATCACCTTCAACTCTTAACCAACGGCTACTGTATCCGTTCCCCACGGGTTTCAGAATGTTTCTTGGCTTGAAACAAAGTGTTTCCTTATAGGAAACTTTTAGTTTCAAGCCTTTGGAACTACAGTTTCAAGGCGGTGAAACAATAGTTTCTCACTGATGAAACTATTGTTTCAAGCTGCTGAAACTAATTTAACCCGGCGTGTTCCAAACGAAACTTACGGCCGTTTTATAAATGAGAACTTTCTTGTGACAGCAGGATGTGACAGCAGAAAATGCATTTTAATCTCTATGTAGAGATATTATTGATTCTTACTTTTTAAATACTTCTCCAATCCTTCCCGGCGCAACGTGCAAGCCGGACAATGTCCACAACCATCCCCCGGGATACCATTATAACACGTCAATGTCTCATGACGTATCACATCCAGCACTCCCAGTTCATCCGCCAAAGCCCATGTCTCGGCCTTATCAATCCACATCAACGGAGTGTGGATTACAAATTGCTCGTCCATAGCCAAGTTCAACGTCACATTGAGAGACTTGATAAACGCATCGCGACAATCGGGATAGCCACTGAAATCTGTTTGGGAAACTCCCGTTATCAGATGATTGATGCCACGCTCACGGGCATAGACAGCCGCTATGCTCAGGAAAAACAGGTTGCGTCCCGGCACAAATGTATTCGGAAAACTATCCGCAGGTTTTTCCTGATCCATTACCATGCTCGTATCCGTCAATGAGTTATGTCCCAGGCTTCCGATGAAGGAAACATCCATCACATCAAATTCCACTTCAGCTTTCCGGGCAATCTCTCGCGCCAGCTCTACTTCCTTCTCATGTTTCTGCCCATACAGAAAACTCAAAGCATATACTTTCTTGAAGTTACGTTTTGCCCAAAACAGACAAGTAGTCGAGTCCTGCCCACCGCTGAATACCACCAATGCGCTTTCTTTATTCATATTCATAAAGTTATAAAAGGGTAAGGTTATGTTCTCTATTTCAATTATATATCTCTCACTTTCAGCACGTTGTAAGAAATATCGGTGTCGTAGACATCGCTACCGTCTATCTTCTTAATGGCTTTCACTACACGGATAGTCACCGGAAGGATAATAACCTCATACATGGATTTCAGTATGATCTGAATACACATCATGATAAGCAATTCCCGCCACGCAATGATACCTCCGAAAGCAACCGGGAAGAAAATCAACGAGTCGGCCGTCTCACCGACAAGGGTCGACAGAATGGCACGTGCCGAGAAATGCCGTCCCCGGCTGGCCACTTTCATCTTACTCATCACATACGCATTGAGGAATGAACCAACCAAGAATGCCATCAAACTGGCAGCCACAATACGGGGTGCCATGCCGAACACAAAATCGAAATGCTCCTCCCCTTCCCAAAAAGGAGCGGCAGGGATCGCAACAGCTATCAGCCCAAGAGCAACAACAAAGAAATTCATAGCGAAGCCGCTCCAAATGATAAGGCGCGCTTTCTTGAATCCCCAAACTTCGGCGATGCAATCATTGATAATATAAGAAATAGGAAAAACCAATAATCCGGCGGTTACGGTCAGACTACCGATCTGGATTACTTTCGTTTCAAGAAGATTGGCTGCAATGAGGCACACATTAAAAAGAATGCCCAGCAGCATAAAGGGTACAGATACTTTCTCTTTCATAATTCCTGTTTTTTACGTGGTGTTCTAGAATACACGACCGTTATTCACGGCATCATACGTCTCTTTTTAATTCTTTCGGGGTGCAAAGATAGAAAATAAAACTGAAAGTATCGCTTTCTTCTTATCAGATTCTATACGCCGGGGAAACACGGAAATAAAAAACAAGCCTCCCCATCAGTTTCGCATTCAGACAGGAAGGCTCATTCACTTTGACCTTAAAACACATCACTCAATTAAAAAGAACTGTATCAGGAGAAGTCCTTCAGTTCTTCCTTCAACCGCTTGCGGATAAAGAACAAACGGCTTTTCACTGTCCCCATCGGCAATCCTAATTTCTCGGCAATTTCTCTATACTTAAATCCGGCAACGAACATCTGAAAAGGAACTTTCATATCTTCGGGGATCGAATGTATCACGCGATACAGTTGCTTCATGTCATAAGCAAATTCAAATCTGTCGCTGTCTTCATCTTCTATCAGACTTTGCTGATTGATAGAATACGTATCATCTATAATATTCATCTCGCGGACGGTACGGCGATAGTTGTTGACGAAAATATTGCGCATAATTGTAAACATCCATCCTTTCAAGTTCTTGGCATGCGCAAATTTCTCGTGGTTATCCAAAGCCTGCAATACGCAATCCTGAACTAAATCGTTGGCAGAGTCACGGTCCGACGTTAATTTATATGCAAAGCGATGCAGATCAGATTCCATCGCCAGTATTCCTTGAGTAAATTCTACTTTTTCCATCGTCGTATTTCTTTTATCTAATTGGTACGGTACAAAGATCCGCCTTTTTAGAATCATTATAAATAGCAATTCTTCCGATTAGTTTGGCAATTTTTCCTTTGGCCTTTCAACCATTTCTTTTTTTAGTTGTTCATTGGGCATTCACCTAAAACTTAACTTATAATGAAAACAAGCTTTAAAATGGTAGCTATGCTACTGGGGATAGGAGTTTTCCCCGTCTGTGCCCAGGCACAAAAGAAAGTAGTCATCGAAGATGAGGAACCCAATTCGATCATGTTTGTCTCACGGGATAAAGCGGGCGATGAAATCATCCGTATCATGAACGACCGTTCGCAGATGCGTTTCCATGACCCGAACGCGCCTCGCTTCCTGCTTACCGACCAAAAGGGAAAATTCGCCCTCGGTATCGGTGGCTACGTTCGTGCTACGGGAGAGTATGACTTTAATGGAATCGTTGACGATGTGGATTTCTATCCGGCATTGATCGGCCGACCGGGAAAGGATAATTTTGCCAAAAACCAGTTCCAAATGGATATCACTACTTCTACCCTGTTTCTCAAACTGGTAGGACGCACCAAACATCTTGGTGATTTCGTGGTTTATACCGCCGGTAACTTCCGTGGCGACGGAAAGACCTTCGAACTGCAAAATGCTTATGCACAGTTCCTCGGTTTCACAATCGGATACAGCTACGGCTCGTTTATGGACCTTTCGGCCCTGCCTCCTACTATCGACTTCGCCGGTCCGAACGGTTCAGCTTTCTATCGTACCACGCAACTAAGTTATATGTGCGATAAACTGAAAAACTGGAAATTCGGAGTTTCTATGGAAATGCCTTCGGTAGACGGCACGACCAACAATGACGTAGCAATCAATACTCAACGAATGCCGGACTTCGCCGCTTCCGCACAGTTCAACTGGAACAGCAGCAGCCATATTAAATTAGGTGCGATTGTCCGCAATATGACTTATTCGAGCAATGTGCACGATAAGGCTTACTCAAAGACCGGATTCGGCCTGCAAGCCTCTACAACGTTTAATATCACAAAGAAATTGCAGGCATACGGACAATTCAATTATGGTAAAGGGATCGGTTCTTATCTGAATGATTTAAGCAATCTGAATGTTGACCTTGTTCCCGACCCTGACAATGAAGGCAAGATGCAGGTTCTTCCAATGTTGGGTTGGTATGCAGGATTGCAGTACAACATTACGCCGAATGTATTTGTCTCCGGAACGTACAGTTTATCCAGACTTTACTCTGAAAACGGCTATCCTAGTGCAAACCCCGATTCGTATCGCAAAGGGCAATATCTTGTAGCCAATGCTTTTTGGAATGTAAGCGGTAATCTTCAAGTCGGTGTCGAATACTTGAGAGGCTGGCGCAGTGATTTCAGTTCTTCAACGAGCCATGCAAACCGGTTGAATATGCTGGTGCAGTATTCTTTCTAAGACAAAAAAATAAAGAAAGCCGCCTCAAGACAATGTCCGAGACGGCTTCTTTATATATAAAGGTCGGATTATGAAATCTTAGAACTTGTAGTCTACACCAAGACCGAACACCTTATTAGTACGGCTGTATGTAGTTGATGAAGCTCCAAGAGCTGTTTCTGTCATTTTATTATAGTCCTTGTAGTTTGTCCAGAAATAAGCAACATTCATCGTCAAATGCTTCGTCATTTTGATTGCGGCACCAAAACCAAGTGAATAAGAATCGCATGAGAAACTAATATCGCTCTGGAAATCATCAGCCAATCCATAATCTGTATTTTGATAACCACCGCTAATCGTCAGTTGTTTAGTCACATCCCACTCTGCACCAAGTAGAATCTCGTGTGTACCATGTTTCAAAGCTTTCTGCTTGTCATTGGCCATACCGGCAGCCTTATCGAAGAAATGATGATATTCTACTGTTGCACGAAGTGTAGGAAGGATTTCATAACCAACGGCGGCAGTCAATAAAGCAGGAATATCACTCGGCGTATTTACACCGTCCTTATAATCAGCCAACGGATTTCCTTCATCCCCCATTACATTCCCCATCTGACGAACTTCCGCTTTCTTGGTCTTATTCTCAAGATTCAAGCTTGTCATGAACTCATATTTCAAACCGATATTCCATTTACCCAGTTTCACATCGGCTCCAAGAATAGGCGTAATTCCCCAACCTGTCTGGTCACAATCCAATTCGATACCTGCTAATTCCGTACCTGCCGGCATACCCGGCAAGTCTGCTTTCACTTTCGCAGTCAGAAAGCCTTCATAACCACCACTGAAATAGTTCATACGTCCACCGGCAAAAACACCCAGCCAATCGTTAACCTTATATGACAAGCCTAATTGAACGCCATAAATGAACTGGCTTCCGTCCATTGCACTATTGATTGTGTACATATTAGGAGTAACTTTGCCACTTGCAGCTTGATAAATCTGTCCCATTACCATTGAATCGAACATTCCCAAACCGTCATCGAAAGAAGCCTTTCCTCCTCCACCGCCAACAGCGAAGCTACCGGATACAGTCCAGTCTCCTTTTTTATAAGCACCTTGGAAACTAGGAATAAAAGGAGCAGAAGCTTTACCCTTATAATAACGTCTGTGCCCGTCTTCCGGGAACAGTGGAAACGTCATATCTATATTACGCGTTTGATAAGCACTTTGTCCGTTCAAAGAAAGATAAAGACCGTCGCCCGGCAAGAAAGCCAGACCGGCAGGATTGGAATAAACACCGTCAATATCAATGGAAGCACCGCGTGCTAACATTCTAAGGAAAGCCACATGTTGATTAGTATTTGTCAGAAGACCTCCGGCAAAAGTTGGAATTGAAACGATTAACATCACAAATCCAATCAAGGAAATTTTTCTCATCTAAATCTTTTTTAAATTATTTCGGGCGCAAAGATACGATATAATTGCACATAGAAGGTATGATTGTGCATTTATTTTCATTACCCCCCCTATTTTAATTGAAAAACCAAACAGTTTCTAATGAAACGATTTATATTCAAGACATAGGAAAGGATAAACAATTCACCCTATTTCAGTGTTTATTATGTAAGAATAAAAACAGAAAATATTATGGCCTATACAATTGCTTTTTTCGGCACAAAGCCTTATGACGAATCTTCTTTCACTGATAAAAACAAAGAGTTCGGATTTGAGATACGCTACTACAAAGGACACCTGAATAAAAACAATGTATTACTGACACAAGGGGTAGATGCAGTTTGTATTTTCGTCAATGATATTGCCGATGCGGAAGTACTCCGCATCATGGCTTCCAACGGAGTAAAGCTACTGGCATTGCGGTGTGCAGGATTTAATAATGTAGATTTAAACGCTGCCGCAGCTGCCGGAATCACGGTGGTACGTGTCCCCGCCTATTCACCCTATGCGGTTGCCGAATATACCGTAGCTCTCATGCTATCCCTCAACCGGAAAATTCCCCGTGCCTCCTGGCGTACCAAGGATGGAAACTTTTCCCTTCACGGACTCATGGGGTTCGATATGCACGGAAAAACAGCAGGTATCATCGGCACGGGAAAGATTGCAAAGATCCTGATCCATATTCTGAAAGGGTTCGGCATGAACATATTGGCCTACGACCTTTATCCGGACTATAACTTCGCCCGCGAAGAAAAAATCGTATATACTTCATTAGACGAATTATACCATAGTTCCGACATCATCTCCCTCCATTGTCCGCTTACCGAAGCTACCAAATACCTGATTAATGACTACTCTATCAGCAAAATGAAAGACGGAGTGATGATTATCAATACCGGTCGCGGACAGTTGATTCACACCAACGCCTTGATTGAAGGCTTAAAAAACAAGAAAATCGGTTCTGCCGGACTGGATGTGTACGAGGAAGAAAGCGAATATTTCTACGAAGACCAGTCCGACCGCATCATCGACGACGATGTGCTTGCCCGGCTGCTTTCATTCAACAATGTCATTGTGACCTCCCACCAAGCCTTCTTCACACACGAAGCACTGGAGAATATCGCAATGACGACATTACAAAATATCAGAGATTTTATCAACCATAAGCCTTTGCTAAATGAAGTGAAGAAATAAAACCTTTCCCCCACCCTCTTTGTTCATAAGACATATAAACAACAAGAAAAAGGAGAACATTATGAAGAAAGTTATACATAAAGCAGATACAAGAGGACATTCTAAATATGAGTGGCTGGATAGTTACCACACTTTCAGTTTCGATGAATATTTCGATTCCAACCGTATCAATTTCGGTGCACTTCGTGTATTGAATGACGACAAAGTGGCACCCGGAGAAGGATTCCAGACGCATCCGCACAAGAATATGGAAATTGTCTCCATTCCACTGAAAGGACATCTGCAACATGGTGACAGTAAAAAGAACAGCCGCATCATCACCGTGGGAGAAATCCAGACAATGAGTGCCGGAACAGGTATCTTCCACAGCGAAATGAATGCAAGTCCCGTAGAACCGGTAGAATTTCTCCAGATCTGGATTATGCCGAGAGAACGGAACACACGCCCTGTCTATCAGGACTTCAATATCAGTGAACTGGAACGCCCGAACGAATTGGCAGTTATCGTTTCGCCCGACGGAAGCACTCCCGCTTCCCTTCTGCAAGATGCCTGGTTCTCTATCGGCAAAGTAGAAGCCGGAAAGAAACTTGGATACCATACACACCAAAGTCATGCGGGTGTCTACATCTTTCTGATTGAAGGAGAAATCATTGTAGACGGTGAAGTCATGAAACGCCGTGACGGAATGGGGATTTATGATACTAACAACTTCGAACTGGAGACATTAAAAGATTCACATATTCTGTTGATCGAAGTTCCTATGTAATGAACGAACAATTTAAATGCCAGATAATCTTATGGTAAAAATAAACATTGCAGATATCCGGCAAGAATACACGAAAGGCGGGTTGAGGGAAAATGAACTTCCCGGCGACCCGCTTTGGCTTTTCAGCCGGTGGCTACAAGAGGCGATTGACGCGGAAGTAGACGAGCCTACCGCCGTCATTGTAGGTACGGTGTCTCCCGAAGGGAAACCTTCTACGCGTACCGTACTGTTAAAAGGGCTTCATGACGGGAAGTTTATCTTCTACACTAATTATGAAAGCCGTAAGGGAAAACAGTTGGAACAGAATCCACATATCTCGCTCTCTTTTGTCTGGCACGCTCTCGAAAGACAGGTACACATAGAAGGAATTGCAACGAAAGTCCCGTCGGAGGAATCGGATGAATATTTCCGTAAACGCCCCTATAAAAGCCGGATTGGTGCACGCATTTCTCCACAGAGCCGACCTATCAAGAGCCGGATGCAGCTGATACGCGCTTTCGTGAAAGAAGCCGCCCATTGGATAGGGAAAGAAGTGGAAAGGCCCGGCAACTGGGGCGGATATGCCGTCACCCCCAACCGGATTGAGTTTTGGCAAGGAAGACCGAATCGGCTGCACGACCGTTTTCTGTATATCCTGAAAGAGAATGGAGAATGGCAAATCAGTCGCCTTGCCCCTTGATTTCGTCGATTTTTCTTGGCAACTTCAACTAGAATACGTAATATTGCAACTACAAAAATATTCAGCTTATGATACTGGATTACATTTATCATAGCGGTTTCGCCCTCGAAGCAGAAGGCGTCACCGTTATTATCGACTATTACAAAGACTCCTCGGAAGCCGAACATAGCCGGGGAATCGTGCATGATTACCTCTTGCAAAAGCCGGGTAAGCTCTATGTATTAGCCACTCACTTCCACCCCGACCATTTCAACCGCGAAATATTGACCTGGAAAGAACAACGGCCTGACATCCATTATATTTTCTCTAAAGACATTCTGAAATCTCACCGTGCCCAGGCCGAAGATGCCATCTATATAAAGAAAGGAGAAACATATGAGGACGAGACGCTCCGCATCGATGCTTTCGGTTCGACGGATGTGGGCAGTTCATTCTTGATTCACCTGCAAGATTGGAGTGTTTTCCATGCCGGCGATTTAAACAACTGGCACTGGAGCGAAGAATCTACCGAAGAAGAGATACGAAAAGCAAACGGAGATTTCCTTGCAGAAGTTAAATATTTAAAAGAAAAAGCGCCGGACATTGATTTAGTGCTGTTTCCGGTGGACCGGAGAATGGGAAAAGATTATATGAAAGGGGCAAAACAGTTCATCGAACAAATAAAAACTACTATATTTGTGCCCATGCACTTTAGTGAAGATTATGAAGGCGGTAATGCGCTTCGTAATTTCGCCGAAAATGCAGGATGCCGGTTTATCAGCATCACCCAACGGGGCGAAAGTTTTGAAATTACCAAATAAACACATAATAATTATGAATAAATTTACAATCCTGTTTCTTACCCTGTTCCTCGCATTGCCGATAGCAATGAAGGCAGATTCAGCAAAAGAAAAAAAAGACGACAGCAGGTATCTCGTGGGAGCTGTCCCCGAAGTAGACGGCAAAGTTATATTCTCTAAGGAATTTCAGATTCCCGGAATGAGTCAGGCACAAATCTATGACACGGTCATGAAGTGGATGACCGAACGTCTGAAAGAAAACCAAAATGTTGATAGCCGCGTTGTCTATGCCGACGAAGACAAAGGAACCATTGCCGGTATCGGAGAAGAGTGGATCGTATTCAGTTCCAGCGCTCTTTCATTAGACCGTACGCTAATCAACTACCAGATCACCGTTACCTGCAAACCCGGCAACTGTCTGGTGGAACTGGAAAAAATCCGTTTCACATACCGTGATACAGAAAAGTACAAAGCGGAAGAATGGATTACCGACAAATACGCACTTAATAAAACAAAGACTAAGTTAGTCCGCGGATTGGCAAAATGGCGTAGAAAAACGGTAGACTTTGCCGATGATATATTTATGGATGTAGCTGTAGCCTTCGGAGCTCCGGATACCCGTCCGAAAATAGAGAAAAAGAAGAAAGAAGAAGAACAAAAGGCTCCGTCGATCGTTACAGCCACAGGGCCGATTGTTATTGGCGGTGCAGATAAGAAAACTGACATCAAAGTGACAATCGGCGAACCTGCCCAAAATGCAGTTCCTGCCGCCGATCTGACTCCTGCAACTCCTGTCGGCAAAGCTTCGGCAGATATGCCGGGTTATGTAGAAATCGACTTGAAACAGATTCCGGGTGAAGTATATGCTTTAATGGGAAGCGGCAAGTTAGTGATTTCTATCGGAAAAGACGAATTCAATATGACAAATATGACTGCCAACGCCGGTGGTGCACTGGGCTATCAGTCCGGTAAAGCCGTTGCTTACTGCACGCTTTCCCCCGACCAGTCTTACGAAGCAATGGAGAAGGCAGACAGTTATGCACTGAAACTCTACGCTCCGAACCAAACAACGCCTTCGGCTGTTATTGAATGTAAGAAACTGGCCTCACAGACTACTCCGCAAGCTGGTCAACCCCGTACTTATGTCGGTGAGATCGTGAAGCTCTTAATGAAAAAATAAAGTAGATCACAACAATGGAAATAAAAAGTAGATTTGACCATTTTAATATCAACGTCACCGATCTGGAACGAAGTATTGCCTTCTACGGGAAAGCACTCGGATTGAAAGAACATCATCGGAAAGAAGCTTCCGACGGCTCATTCATCCTCGTCTACCTGACAGATAACGAGACGGGATTTCTTCTGGAATTAACATGGTTGAAAGATCATACGGCTCCTTATGAGTTGGGTGAGAACGAGAGTCATCTCTGCTTTCGTGTAGCAGGTGATTATGATGCAGTCCGTGCCTATCACAAAGAAATGGGTTGCGTGTGTTTCGAGAATACCGCCATGGGACTGTATTTCATTAATGACCCGGACGATTATTGGATTGAGATACTTCCGCAGAAATAATTCATATGATAAAAAAGCGGGGCAGGATGATTATCCTGCCCCGCTTTTTTATCATTGTCTATGAAAATAAATAGCATATTCCTAAAATAACAGTTCCTATATAAAAGCAAACAAAAATAATACAAATATGATTCTTATTTTTTATGTCGATTTGCTCTTTTTTTCCTGATATCAGCTTTCATCTTCGCTGCACCCGAACCATGTTGCCCACGAATATATGTTGCCTTCTTAGCCTTTGTCTTCACTTTTTCATCTTCCTGTGGCTTGTCTTTCTTACCTTTAAAGACAATTCCACCCATGATTGCTTCTTCTATACTCATATATTAAGTTATTAGTATCATATTTCCGGCAGCAAAGATAACCCTTTTCTACGGATTTATTTATCTTTGCCAACTAAAACAATCGTAACGACCAATATGGCAACAACAATTCTCATCCCGGAAAAAGACCCAATGGGGGCTGCTATCTCCGATTTTTTCAACCTCCACAGAGCTGACCGCTTGCGAGTTTTTTCTTCTCAATTCGAAGAAGATGAAATTCCTGTCAAGGAGTTGTTCCGTTCCATGCCCTCCATGCCCATGCTGGAACGTACTGCCCTACAAATGGCCACAGGACAAATACTGGACGTAGGCGCAGGAAGCGGATGTCACGCCCTGGCACTTCAGGATATGGGAAAAGAGGTTTGTGCCATTGATATTTCTCCGCTATCTGTCGAAGTAATGAAGCAACGAGGAGTCAAGGATTCCCGTCTTATCAACCTCTTTGATGAAACATTCACAGAAACATTCGACACCATTCTTATGCTTATGAACGGCTCGGGAATCATCGGCAGACTAAGCAATATGCCTGATTTTTTCCGACGAATGAAACGTATCCTCCGCCCCGGCGGATGTATATTGATGGATTCCAGCGACTTACGATATCTGTTCGAAGAAGAAGACGGCAGCATAGTTATCGACTTAGCCGGAGATTATTACGGAGAAATTGATTTCCGGATGCAATACAAGAGTATAAAAGGAGACACATTCGACTGGTTATATATAGATTTTCAGACACTTAGCCTATACGCTTCCGAATGTGGCTTTAAAGCAGAACTTGTGAAAGAAGGAAAGCATTATGATTATCTGGCTAAGCTTAGCATTGTTTAGAATGCTCTTTATAAAATAGTGACGGGATGCTCTTTCGATAGTATCGCCATATCCTAAAAATAGTAACGCTATCCTGTTGTGATAGCGTTACTATTTTTATTGTACACGAAAGTTTTACGATTCTTCCTGAGATACACCTGATGAAATGTTCTTTATCCTATTTCAGCATTTCATTAATCGTCTGCACCAGTGAAGCAAATTCTTCCTCATTGTACAAACGGGTTAGCTTTACTATTTTTCCTTCTTTATCTATCAAAACATTCCGCGTTATGCCGGACTCACGCAATGCATATTTTGCAAAAATATCTGCACCGGGATCCAACCCCAAAGGATAAGTGACTCCGGTAGACTTTGCAAAGGCGAGCACTTTATCAAGCGGCTCGTCACGGTCAATACCAATCAGGGCAAAGTCTGCATTATCTTTATGCTTCAACCAAATGTCCTTCTCTATAAACGGCATTTCCTTCCGACAAACACCACACCAACTTGCCGTGAACTGCAACATTACCACTTTACCACGGAGAGAAGATAAAGTCACCTGCTTACCGTCAGTCAGAGTTATGGTAAAGTCTGGTGCTACCTCACCTACCTTCACGATATATCCCGTGCTATCTGCTTGAGTAGTTATCACGTCTCCAACTACTTTCGTACTATCCGATGCCATTTCAGTGGCAGCCATTCCTTTCTTCTGACCGGAACAAGCTAATAGACTTACAGCTACAAACGCCACACCACACACATTCATAATTTTCTTTTTCATTGTCTTATAATTATTAGTGAGAATGCAAATATAAAAAAAGTATACGATGTATTTGCATTTTTAAAAGTATTTCATACCTTTGCACCCGCAAAAGAAAATAACGCCTCTTTAGCTCAGTTGGCCAGAGCACGTGATTTGTAATCTCGGGGTCGTTGGTTCGAATCCGACAAGAGGCTCACCAATAAAAAGCTGTTTATCCGTATGGTAAACAGCTTTTTTATTGATTATATCATTCAGGATTTTTGCCTGCGAAACACTACTAGTTCTGCTAGAATAGAACAACATTTTTCTGGAAGTATTGACTCTTAGTGAATATCTAATAACTTCCAATTATAATAATATCCGTTGATATTAAGAGAACATTTATTGATTATAAGTCGATTTTTTAAATGGCATTATGATTAATAGTAAAAAAAGTGATTAAAATATTTTTTATATTGAATAAGTTTATTACCTTTATTATATGTTTAAAAATTACACAAACAATCTCTTTTAAAAAAAATATAGACCTCTAATACATAATGACTTATGACAATTGACTATACATAATAATATATTTCACATAAATAAATGTTTAACTATTAAATTACACAACTATGAAAATGAACACAAAGCTAGTGCTAGTCTTAACATTTATGTTGGTGGTATCATCGTGTAATGACTCTGATATCATAGTAGAAAATGCCAATAGTGGCATTTCAATTGACAGATCTACACAATTAAATCTTACTCCTGACGAAAAGCTACATAAGGAGCAATCTAGTTTGGAAAACATGCTGATGGATCAGATTATTTATCGTGACTCTGCTTATATACTTAATATGAGTAAAGAAGAAGCCATTGATCTTACTATACCGGATAGCTTGTATGTCCATTATCTAAAAATAGTTGATGATCTAAACACTTTACAATGAAAAGTACAAAGTTAATGCTAATCACAATACTATGTTTAATATTATCGTCACTCAGTGGCTGTAAAAAAGATATAGTAGAATCATTATTAAAAAATAACAGCTATGTTGAATGTATTATAAATGGTAAATGTGCTAGGGGAGAAGGACTAAGAACAATGTTTGAAGCTCCGACAAGTTTTCATATGAACTATTCATATTATGACGATGGCTCTTTTACTTTCAATATAGCTAAAGGCATTAATGATAAGGAAGGTGGAAATTATAGGATATATATTTCTGTCACTCAAAAGGGACTACCGCAATTGGGAGAGAAATATTATTTCAAGGAACATATTGATAACAACGGTCTATTTGATTTTGAGGATGAATGTTATATAGCGTCCATTGAAGTAACTCCGTACCTTTATCAATGTTCAGATACAACTCTTATCCCTAAAAGTATCAGAAAAAAGAAGATTATTCTAAAGACTGACATTGTAAACAAAGGGTATATTGAGTTTACTAATATTAATGTAGATAAAGGTGAAATCTTTGGTCTATTTAATTTTGAAACTGAGGTTACGAGTAAACGTGTTCCACAGGCTTCATATAAGGCATCAGTAACAGAAGGGAAGTTTGAGGGATATAACATTGAAAGGAATAGAACTTTCTATACATCAGGATTATTTGATTATATTTTGTAAAAAGTCTACTCATTATGAAAAATATAATTTTTCTGTTGTGCTGCATATTCTACATGTCGGCACTAGGGCAATCACATTTTGTTGAAGATACCCCTGAAGTCAGGAACTGGCTTGACAACATGTTCCAGCACCTTGACAAGAGTAAGATTCCTCATGGTCTTCTTCGTGACTATGCCTTTGAATTGGCTGATCTGGATATTTATAATGGCAAGGAATTGAATGATAGCAATTATGTGGATCGTGTCGCCTTCGAGAATCTTCTTCGTACCGTTCGCTCCTCCTCTGTGGGTGCCAAGCCTTTCAATGCAGAAGAGGTTCTTGCCACCCAACACTCCCTTTCTGGAAGAGGTAAGGGGATTATAGGGGTCGTGTTGTACCAGTATTCATATATTCGTGAAGACGCATTGAGCAGTCATCTTATACGTTACGAGAATGAGCAGGTTTTCGACAACGAGGTGAACGGTGTTTGGCAGAACAGATATCTCCTGTGCTTTATAGCAACGCTGCCCGTCAGATGCTTATCAACTATGTTGATGACAATGGGAACGTAGACAACTCCTATCATACTGTTTGGCAGCGTGAACTCACCAAGATGGGCTATCCAGAGGGTGATAACGGATACAAGATGCGTGTCGTCAGTATAAGTAACGGCCAGACACCGGTTATTGATTGCCGCAAACCTTATATATATGTCGATGGCAGGGCTTCGACCAAAATCCTTTCGGATATCTTGATGGAGTTTGTGGCACCCAACTTCTTTGCTTCGGTTCTTGGTATCGCTCTTCAGGACTGGCAAGTGTTCCTGCTTGGTTTTCTTCCCGGCAGCTCAACATTACTTCTACATTTTGAGGCAAACCCAATAGGTTACGACGGTCGTTCAGTATGCAACATGTATCTTCGTTATGTGAAGAAGTTCCTTTGGATGATCAAGATTCGCCGGACTGTTTTTTCTTATCAGCGGGATTACCCTTTATCAATGATTAACTATGACAAGATGCCCGGTTCCTATTATGAACTGTCCAATGCCAATGGTGCTGCCATAAGCAGTGACCAGGCCGAAAGATGGGTCCAGCTCTTTACCCGGTATAATCTTACAACTAATTTTGAGAATAAACTGATGTTTATCCCTACAGTCAGCTCTCTGGATATCGGTGAGGGTAAGGTTGAACTGACTCAAAGTGATTATGAGAAGAAGTATTTGATGAATTTTCCACCTGCTAGCCCCAAACATACCCCGTTCGACGCATTCTATATAACCGACGGGTCTACCTACCATACTTCTTTCGAGCCTACTATGCTTGACTGGATGCTGGAGCAGATGAAGGTTACTGTGGACGGTCCAGAAGTTGCCACTGACGGTAGCCGTTACACCATACGTAATAATACGATGAATTACAATATTACATGGAATACATCTGATGAGTCTGTAGCTACTGTAGACAATACCGGTACGCTGTCGATGAAGAAGTACGGTGTTATCACTATTACCGCCAGTTGTGTTATTAATAATGTTACAACGAAGTTCCATAAGAAGATAATGGTTGGGTTTCCCCCATTCGTCCTTGAATGGCGTATGGAAGTTAGCGCTTATATGGTGTCTGCCAGATGTATAGACTCAAAAGCAGAAACTTTTTTGAAAAATATTCAATATGAATGGAAACTTAAAAGGGATAGTGAAAGCTCGACTTCGGATTGGTCACAAACTATTGATCCTTGGTGGGGAGTTATGCCTACACAAAAAACTAATAAAGTGACAGTCTATATGAGAGTATTTAATGCTGAGGGTATTAGGTCAAATCCAGTTTTTCTGAATATGGATGCCACAGCCCCTTTCGAGTTTGAACCACATACTCCAAATTTTGAAGTAAGTCAATATACTAACCCATTTACTGCTAGCCTTGATTTCTTTCCTAATCCGCAGTATGAAGATCAAGAAGCGTTAGTTAATAATGACGAATTTAAGATACGGAGGGTAGAATCAAGTGGTGGAAACTATTTGTATATTGATTTTAATCTTGTCACAAGTGGAACAATATTTCTTGAAGATTGCTGGTCGAGAGGTGGCTTTCTTACTTGGTTTAATATGGTAAAGGGAGGAGGAGTAGGTTCAACTCGTGAAATTATGGCAATATTATTATTTAAAAATAATTATGGTAGAATAGTATATAGAAAAGTGTTACGAGTCAGATATTTTAGACTATAATAGATATCCTTGATATAATGCTGTAAGGATTTTCGGATAACTGATAATAGAGGAAGGTAGGCGAAGAACAGCACTTTCAAAAGCATGCGAGAATAATAAGCAGGACAACAACCACCTTTATAAGTGGATAACAACAGACTGATGTCAAACTCATCAACGAGCTGGTTGGCAAGCCTGACCGGAGCATCCGAAGAAATATTTTCATCAAGACGGGAAGGAAATAAGGAATCCATGCCTTGAGAATACTCCTTAAATTGTATATTTGTGCTATCGATTAACATGCTCTAAGATAAACATTTTAGAGCAAATAAAAAGAGGTTGTCTCAAATTTGAGACAGCCTCTTTTATTGATTATATCATTCAGGATTTTTGTCTGCGAAACACTACTATGCTTACTGCCAACAAGATTAGTATAATTCCAACAGCGCTATTCACAGTAAAAAGCTCTTTGAATACAAAAACTCCGATTACAACAGCCGTTAATGGTTCCATTGCACCCAAGATGGAAGTCAGTGTAGGTCCGGCATATTTAATAGCTTGTACTAAAGTTATATTGGAAATAGCCGTAGCCGGTAATGCCAGCCCAAGAATAATCAGCCAGGTATATCCATCCGACACAAGTTGAAGTCCGGAAGTACAATAGGCGCCTATGAGGTAAAAAATAGTTCCCAACCCCATAACATAACAAGTCAATGCCGTAGAGTTTATTTGTACGGCCCGCGTTGTCCGCACTCCAACAATATACCCTGCGTATGAAAAAACAGAAACACAGGCAGCAACCAAACCAACCATTGTATTTCCACTTTTCGCCTCCAACTCTCCCAATGAAAGTAAAGCTGCTCCCAGCAAAGACATCAATACTGCAAGTATCACCAAGAGGGACTTCTTCTCCCGGAAGAAAAACATCATTGCCAAAGCAACAGCCAACGGATACATAAAATGTATGGTAGAAGCCACTCCGCTAGCTATATTCTGATAAGCAATAATCAAACTAAATGAAGTAACGGCTCTCAACAAACTCAACAGAAAAACAACTCCCCAATCTTTTCCAGCCAATCGAAAATTGCAACCGGATAACCAACCAAACACAATCAATACAATCGACGCCACTCCCCAACGATAAGAAAGTACCTCGAAAGCCGAAAAACCGGCTAATAGCAAAGTGATAGAAAAAAACGGAGCCAGCCCAAAAGTGGAGGAGGATACCGCTGCATAAAGTATACCTTTTATACGATTCATAGATTCAACCAATTTTCGCTACACAAATGAAAAAAAACGATGCCCATTTGTTTCGTTGCTTTATAAGAATGTAAGTTCGGGATAGATGACAGCATAAACAGTATTGTTGAGGTAATTTTGGAAAGGCTGAAACGAGCAAGCGAATAACTATTCTATCTCCTTGATTCGCTCTATCTGGCGATTCAGAACTTCATTAGAGATTAATCCTCTTTTTAATCCTAAAAGCAAAATCCTTGCAACTTTTACTGAATTTCAGTTAGTTGCAAGGATTTCTTGAGGTTCCTGGCGGATTCGAACCGCCGTACACGGTTTTGCAGACCGCTGACTAAGCCACTCATCCAAGGAACCATTTTTCTTGTTTGCGGTTGCAAAGGTAGTACAAATTTTGAAATTACCAACTATCCACAGCAATTTTTCTTTGTACTTTTTTTCTTTACACCACACTCTTTACGCTTCTTCTCTAGCATATCCTTTAGTTCACAGCCACTTACACAACTGTCACAAGGATTTTTATTTTCTCGCGTATGACGAAAAAAAAGAAAGATTCCATATATAATACGAGCAATACAGAGTACTACCAGTACTCCTACTACCCATTCCTGCCAATTAATCATACAAATAATCCTCCAATCTGATAAACGGCAAAGGATACAAGCCAAGCCAATACCGTAGTATAACAAGCTGCAAACAATGCCCATTTCCAACTACCGGACTCCTGTTTTATAGCAGCCAATGCCGCAATACACGGGAAGTAAATCAGTACAAAAAGCATATAACAGAATGCGACCAACGGAGTGATCGGAATCCTTTCTGCCAAACTTACCGAATCTGCATCCGGATCATCGACATACAACACTCCCAATGTACTTACCACCAGCTCCTTTGCCCCCACTCCTGAAATCAAGCCAATTCCAAGTTTCCAGTCAAACCCCATAGGTTCTATCACCGGCTCTATCGCACGTCCTAACTGACCGATATAAGAATTTTCCTGTTGCTCGGCAACTGTCTCGTATGCATCATGATTCGGATAATATCCCAGAAACCAAATTACAACAGAAGCGACCATAATAATTCCGCCCATTTTTTTCAAATACTGCGCTCCCTTTTCCCATGTATGGCGAAAGATCGATTTCGCAGTCGGCATACGATACGGCGGGAGTTCCATAACGAACGGAGTATCGTCACCCTTCACCAAGAACTTGCTAAACAACCGTGCTAACAGTACAGCCAGAAAAATACCAATTGCATAGATGCTTAACAATACCAAGCTCGCATTGTTCGGAAAGAAAGCTCCTACCAACAACAAGTAAATAGGTAAGCGCGCACTACATGACATAAGTGGATTAATCAACATCGTAATGAGACGACTTTTCCGGTTTTCGATAGTACGTGAAGCCATAATAGCAGGTACATTACATCCGAATCCCATAATCAAAGGTATAAACGATTTTCCGTGCAACCCCATTTTATGCATAATCTTATCCATAATAAACGCCGCACGAGCCATATAACCGGAATCCTCCATTAATGAAATACAGAAATACAAAATCAGAATATTTGGTAAAAAGACAATAACGCCTCCTACACCACCCACAATGCCGTCAACCAACATATCTTTCAACGGACCATCCGTCATATTGTTACGAATCAAATCGCCTATTTGTTCCACCAACCATTCAATCCCCATCATCGGATATTCCCCGAGCACAAAAGTACCTTCAAACATCAGATACATGAAAAGGAAGAAAATAGGATATCCCCAAATACGGTGAGTGACAATGGAATCCAACACTTTTGTAGTCTGCGCCTGTTCCAAATGATTATCAGTAAAAGTTTCTTTCAGCGCACCACTGATAAAACCATATTTCGCATCCGTAATAGCCGACTCGCAATCTTCATTCATCGTATCCTGTACGCGTTTGGCCATTTTATCACGAATACGCAGGATTTCCTCCGCATTCGGCAAAGTACGTACAAAACTCTCTATGTCCGGATCATTCTCCAACAATTTTATTGATAGAAAACGGGTAGAGTACTTATGGCGAATGAACTCATTCTTGGAAACTTCTTCTTTTACAGCCTCAATAGCTTTCTCCAAATCAGGTCCATGATTGATATGAATATGGCGGAACACACGCCCGGTCCTTTTATGTTCGCGTACATAATCTTCCAGATGTTCCTCTTCATGATTCTTACGGTCCTCCAAAGAATCATGCCATTCGGTCAGATCCTTCAATACTTCCGGATTCATATTCCCCTGTTTATCAAAGAAATCGACGCCTTCATAAAGGTTGATTACGACATGAAACAAGGTATCCAATCCACGGTTCTTCTTACTGACAGTAGGTAACATCGGTACTCCAAACAGTTTGCTCAGCAAATGATAGTCTAATGTATTCCCACTGGATTCCAATTCGTCATAAATATTCAAAGCCACCACCATACGGACATTCATGTCAATCAATTGCGTCGTAAGATATAAATTCCGTTCGAGGTTGGAGGAGTCTACTACATTAATAATCACATCCGGCGTTTCATCTATAATATGACGACGGACATAAATTTCTTCGGGCGTGTATGCAGATAACGAATATGTCCCCGGCAAATCTACAATACGAAAATGATACCCTTCAAAATCAAAATGCCCTTCTTTGGCATCCACAGTCACACCACTATAATTTCCGACATGCTCATGGGCACCGGAAGCCAGATTGAAAAGAGAAGTCTTGCCCGAGTTCGGATTCCCGACCAAGGCAACATTAATGGTACGGCGTTTACCTAACGCCAACCGCTTCATATCTTCTTCTTTTACAGAAACATCTTCAGGCAAACCTTCGTGATAAATAGTTTCGCCGGCTTGTTTTTTTGCTTCTTCTTCACTGACTACCTCAATCATCTCAGCTTCCTGACGACGCAAAGAAATTTCATAACCTAAGACTTTATATTTAATGGGATCTTTCAATGGAGCATTCAATAAAACTTCAACGGTTTTACCTTTAATAAAACCCATCTCCACGATACGTTTACGAAAACCACCGTGTCCCAGCACCTTTACGATGACACCTTTTTCGCCTGTTGTTAATTCGGACAAACGCATAACTCTCTAAATTTTCGGCAAAGATAATTCATAACTTCGGAGCACGCAAATTATTTAGATTGTTTTTAAATAAGAGTCATTTCTAATCGAAAAACCTCCTCACTAAAAAAGATCTGGTAATCAGAAAAAGAGGAAACAGAAGGAGAAGTTCCTGAAAAATTCAAAAGACTAAGCAAGAAACTATTATCTTTGCAAACATGATACAGCAACGGATTACACAATATATAGAAAAGAATCATCTGTTTTCATCAGACAGCAAAATTCTGGTAGCATTGAGCGGCGGCGCCGACTCTGTGGCACTGCTACGTATTCTCCACACAGCAGGTTATCACTGCGAAGCCGCACATTGTAACTTTCATTTACGCGGCGAGGAATCAAACCGCGATGAATCATTTGTCCGCCAACTCTGCCTGAAATACAACATCCGATTGCATACCACTGATTTCAACACAACCCAATACGCAGCCGAAAAGCATATTTCGATAGAAATGGCAGCGCGGGAACTCCGTTATAACTGGTTTGAAGAAATTAAAAATAAATACCGGGCCGATGTCATTGCCGTTGCTCATCACCAGGACGACAGTATAGAAACAATGTTGCTCAATCTAATCCGTGGCACAGGAATCACCGGATTACTCGGAATCCGTCCTCGCAACGGAGCTATTGTACGTCCACTCCTTTGTGTCAACCGCAAAGAGATCATTCAATATTTACAAAACATTGAACAGGATTATGTAACCGATAGTACAAATCTGGAAGATGAATACACCCGCAACAAGATCCGGCTCAACCTCCTTCCACTTATGGAGGAGATTAATCCATCCGTCAAGAATAGTCTGGTGGAGACGAGTAATTATCTGAATGATGTAGCTACTATATATAATAAATGTATAGCAAAAACAAAAGCAAGAATAGTCACACCAGAAGGAATCCGGATCAGCAGTTTATTAAAAGAAGCTGTACCCGAAACTATTTTATTCGAGACTCTGCATCCACTCGGCTTTAACTCCACACAAATCAAAGATATTGCAAACTCACTTCATGGACAATCGGGAAAACAGTTTGCCAGCAAAGAATGGAGAGTGATTAAAGACAGGGAATTTTTGCTACTGGAAGAAATCCGGTCTGAAGAAAAAGACATCCCCCCTTTTCAATTAATTAAAGAAGAGAAAGAATACACGTCAAATTTTCAGATTCCACGGGAAAAAGGAACAGCATGTTTTGACGCTGACAAGTTGAATGAAGAAATCTATCACCGTAAATGGCAAATCGGTGATACTTTTATTCCTTTCGGAATGAAAGGCAAGAAAAAAATAAGCGATTACCTGACCGACCGCAAATTTTCTATCAGTCAGAAAGAGCGTCAATGGGTGCTCTGTTGCGGAGAACGCATTGCATGGCTGATAGGCGAACGAATAGATAACCGCTTCCGTATTGATGAAACAACGAAACGCGTTGTTATTTACAAAATAGTCTGAGGCTGTTTCTGCTTCTTGAAACAATCCGATAATAAAGCCGCAAAAGGAGTATCATACACTTTTGCATTCCTAGGACAGACTTTCACGCAAGCACAGCATTTGATGCATTTGGTTTCATCTACATTTAGTTCATCGCCTTTTGTAATAGCACCCGCCGGACAATGAACCACACACAACCCACAATGTGTACACAGACTCTCATCTTTTACCCACGGAGTACGAGGAAGCGGTGTGCCACTTTTACGTAACTTGATAACCTTCCTCAAAAAACGAAATAAGGGGAAGAAAGGCTGCCTCGGGCGTTTGATAGCACGGACATCTATCGGATAAAGAGTATCCGGGCCGGTAGCCGTTTTTATTTTTTCTATGATCTTTTTCCCGAACTCCGTAGCCAGAGCCAGGTCCGAATCATTCGGACGTCCGGCAGCAATCGGATGTTCATCCGTACTATATGAATGCTCACCGATAAAAGTTGCGCCGGCAATCACTTTCAATCCGTGGGGAAGGGCGAAAGCGTCCAATTCCATTAAGGCTTTTTCATAAGCACGATTGCCATAAACCACAACCAACACAGTAGGTGTATCCAAGCCACGAATATTCTGCAAACGTTCCATTGCCAAAGGAGCTACACGGCCTCCATATACGGGAACTACGATAATAGCCAATGCAGATGCAGGAATTACAGCTTCCCCGGTAGTCTGCAAAGTGACATTAACAGGAAGAATATTTTTTATTCCTGTTCCGTGAACAATCGCCTCGGCAACTTGTTTTGATGTGTGTGTAGGCGAAAAATAAATTAAATGAGCTTCATTTACTGTCATACTATTTTCTTTTATGTAGCAAAGATACACTTTTACGTTGAAAAAAAGGTTTGATTGTTTATGAAACCAAAAAAATTTATTATCTTTGCCCCGTTGAAACATTCTACGATTCAACATATACATCCCTAATTCATAATAAAAACAAAACGTATGCTCGCATATCTGTGACCGGAGAGTCATAGTAATGCTGTCCATAATTCAGCAAAAAAGAAATATTAATAACTTACCATACTATATGTATAACATTATCCAATTAAACGACAAAGATCTGTCGGAACTTCAAGTTATTGCCAAAGAGTTAGGCATAAAAAAAACAGACTCATTAAAAAAGGAAGACCTTGTTTACAAAATACTCGATGAACAAGCAATCGCCGGAGCCACAAAGAAAGTTGCCGCAGACAAGCTTAAAGAAGAACGCAAAGAAGAACAAAAGAAAAAGCGTTCACGCGTAGCGCCTGCCAAGAAAGATAACAAAGTAGTTTCCGCAACCAAGGAAGGAGAAGCTGAGAAAGCCAAAGAAGCTGCTCCTGCCAAGCCACAACAGCCTTCTAAAAAAGAGGAAAGTGCAAATAAAGAAAAAGAGACTCCTGCTGTTGAAGTTAAAGCAGAAAATACCGCAGCTCCTAAACGTAAAGTAGGCCGTCCGCGTAAAAATGCCGATGCAGCAGAGCAAAAAGAAGTTGAAAGCGTGAAAACTGCAACTCCGGCAACTCCTAAAGTAACGGAAGATAAAGTAGTTACTGAGAAAGCTCCTGAAGTAATAGAAAAAGCAGTCCCGGCACAAGCTCCCGAAAAGAAAACAAAAGCCAACAAACCTGCTGAAGAGAAGAAAGTAGTAGTGAAACCGCAACCGCAAAAGAAAGCCGAACCCGTTATAGACGAAGAAAGCAATATCTTATCCGGTGCCGACGACGATGATTTTATTCCTATCGAAGATCTGCCTTCAGAAAAGATAGAACTTCCCACCGAACTTTTTGGAAAATTCGAAGCCACCAAAACTGAACCGGCACAAACTGCTACCGAACAACAAGCACCACAGCCACAACAACAGGCTCATCAGCAACAACAGCAACAACGTCCACGCATTGTCCGTCCGCGTGACAACAATAATGGCAATAATAATGCTAGCAATAGTAACAATAACGCCAATAATAATAACAATAATAACTTCCAACGTAACAATAACCAAAATCAGAACCAGCAGCGTGTACCGATGCCGCGTCCTGCCCAGCCAAACAACGCGAACGAAAATCTTCCGGTACCACAACAGCAGCAGGAACGTAAAGTTATTGAGCGTGAAAAGCCTTACGAATTCGATGACATCCTTAATGGAGTAGGCGTACTGGAAATTATGCAGGATGGATACGGATTCCTCCGTTCTTCCGATTATAATTACCTTTCTTCTCCTGACGATATCTATGTATCACAGTCGCAAATCAAGTTATTTGGCCTGAAAACCGGTGACGTGGTAGAAGGAGTTATCCGCCCGCCCAAAGAAGGAGAGAAATATTTCCCGTTAGTAAAGGTATCGAAGATTAACGGACGTGACGCCGCTTTCGTTCGCGACCGTGTTCCTTTCGAACACCTGACGCCGCTTTTCCCGGATGAAAAGTTCAAACTCTGCAAAGGCGGTTATTCGGATTCCATGTCTGCCCGCGTAGTAGATCTTTTCGCTCCAATCGGTAAAGGTCAACGTGCTTTAATCGTAGCCCAGCCTAAAACCGGTAAGACAATTTTAATGAAAGACATTGCAAATGCCATTGCAGCCAATCATCCGGAAGTATACATGATTATGTTGCTTATCGATGAACGTCCGGAAGAAGTAACAGATATGGCGCGCAGCGTCAATGCCGAAGTTATCGCTTCTACCTTTGATGAACCGGCAGAGCGCCACGTGAAAATCGCAGGTATCGTATTGGAAAAAGCAAAAAGACTGGTAGAATGCGGCCACGACGTAGTTATATTCCTTGATTCTATTACTCGTCTGGCACGTGCATACAACACAGTATCTCCTGCATCGGGCAAAGTACTTTCCGGTGGTGTGGATGCAAACGCACTTCATAAGCCGAAACGTTTCTTTGGTGCTGCCCGTAACATCGAGAACGGTGGTTCACTGACAATCATCGCAACTGCATTGATTGATACCGGTTCTAAAATGGACGAAGTTATCTTCGAAGAATTCAAAGGTACAGGTAACATGGAGTTGCAACTCGACCGCAACCTGTCCAACAAACGTATCTTCCCGGCAGTCAACATTACCGCATCCAGTACTCGTCGTGACGATCTGTTACTTGATAAGACAACTCTCGACCGTATGTGGATTCTCCGTAAATATCTTGCCGACATGAATCCGATCGAAGCAATGGACTTCGTAAAAGACCGTCTGGAAAAAACCAGAGACAACGATGAATTCCTGATGAGCATGAACAGCTAATTAGCAGTAAACCATAAATAATGAACGGTGAACAGAATGCGTTATAATCGCAGTTTGTTCACCGTTTATAGTTTTATCACCCATCATTTATTCCAATTTTGTACAAAAAACTTTCACTTGCGTCCAAAACAAGTATTCCCCCCTTTTTTACTTTCCCTTTTTTCCTACTTTTGCTTCAAAATCAAGTATCACTTAATTCTAACCAAGAATGAAAACAATTTATCCTTTCATGGGATTGGCTCTTTGCGGCATAGCAGCCCAAGCACAAGAAAAGCCCAATTTTCTGATTATCCAATGCGACCATCTTACACAACGCGTCGTTGGCGCCTACGGTCATACACAAGATTGCACCCTTCCTATCGACGAAGTAGCTTCAAGAGGAGTTATCTTTTCCAATGCTTATGTAGGCTGCCCCCTCAGCCAACCGTCACGCGCCGCTTTATGGAGTGGCATGATGCCTCATCAAACTAACGTACGCTCCAACTCCAGCGAACCGATCAATACACCTATACCGGAAAACGTTCCGACATTAGGAAGCCTTTTTTCGGAAAACGGTTACGAAGCTGTACACTTCGGAAAAACGCACGATATGGGTTCATTAAGAGGATTCAAACATAAAGAACCGGTAGCAAAGCCATTTACCGACCCGGAATTTCCGGTCAATAATGATAGTTTTCTGGACGTAGGAACCTGCGAGGACGTTGTTTCCTATTTAAGCAATCCTTCGGAAAAACCTTTCATATGCATTGCCGATTTTCAGAATCCCCATAATATCTGCGGATTCGTAGGAGAAAATGAAGGAGTACATACTGACCGACCTGTCAGCGGCACACTTCCGGAACTGCCCGACAATTTCGATGTAGAAGACTGGAACAACATACCTACCCCGGTGCAATACATCTGTTGCAGCCACCGGCGTATGACGCAAGCCTCCCATTGGAGTGAGGAAAATTACCGCCATTACATCGCCGCTTTCCAGCACTATACAAAAATGGTATCCAAACAAGTAGACAGTGTTTTGAAAGCATTATACTCCACCCCCGCAGGAAAGAACACAATCGTTGTTATCCTTGCCGACCATGGTGACGGAATGACTTCACACCGTATGGTGACCAAGCACATCAGTTTCTATGATGAAATGACAAACGTACCATTTATCTTTGCAGGTCCCGGTATCAAGCATCAGAAAAAACCGGTAGACCACTTGCTCACGCAGCCTACACTAGACTTATTGCCAACCCTCTGTGACCTGGCCGGCATTCCTGTTCCCGCAGAAAAGGCAGGAATCAGCCTCGCACCGACATTAAAAGGAGAAAAACAAAAGAAGACTCATCCATATGTTGTATCCGAATGGCATAGTGAATATGAATACACAGTTACTCCCGGACGTATGGTACGTGGCCCCAGATACAAGTACACCCATTATTTGGAAGGCAACGGAGAAGAACTCTATGACATGAAGAATGACCCAGGTGAACGTAAGAACCTCGCCAAGAATCCCAAATATGCCAAGGTTCTTGCAGAACATCGTGCCATGCTCGACGACTACATCACCCGGTCAAAAGATAATTACCGCAGTCTGAAAGTAGACGCCGACCCGAGATGCAGAAATCATACTCCCGGCTACCCCAACCACGAAGGCCCTAGCGCACGTGATATTATCAAAAGAAAATAAATTAGAAAAAAAGAGCGAAGATTCTTGTCAGTCTTCGCTCTTTTTGTTTCTTTTGCATAAAACCTTGCAAACAAACATCCGGTGAATAGAAACTTACACCACATAATTACTACAATTATAACGGTATTCATATCGGTAACATTGTACGCTGCACATACTAATGCAGAACGTCTGTCTTTATTACAGCCGCTTATTCAGTATGACCTTGCTTTTAACACCGGCGTCACCACAGACAGTATTATCTTATGGGAGAAGCTGTTAACACCTGAACTTGAAAAACAGCAACGATACGACATCTTATTCCAGCTCAAAGCAATGGCGGTTCAGTCATCAATAACAGAAGGAAATATCAGCCTGGCTATTGACAACGCCAATTCAATGTATAAGAAAGCTAAAGAGATAGACTACCCGCTAGGAACAGCTCTTGCACTACGTGCAATCGGAAATACATATTTAAGCTCATCAACACCACAAGTTGCCATAGGTTCTTATGAAGAAGCAATAGAGATTATGCAACAGATACCCGAAGCCGACATCTATTTAAAAAACGCATTATCTCAAATGATACTTATTAAGCTCAATAACCGGCAAATGGCAGGAATTGAGAAAGATATCAACTACTTGGAAGCTCTTTGCGACAAAAGGCCCGATTCACCTTGCTATTTTTATCTTCCCTGTTGCCGTGCGTTTTATGAGATACAGTCAGACAAACTCCCTTCGGCATTGGAACATCTGCAAAAAATGGAGCGAATCTATGCCAAACATCCGTATCCATATTTTCTTCTGTTAATCAAATACTTATATGCTTCCTACCATATCGCCGCAAAAGAATATACCCAAGCATTGCAATCGTATGATGAATTACTGCCATACGTCAAAGAATCCGGTTCGTACAAAGACATACAGATATCACAAGAACGGGCAAAAGTTCTTTCATTAATGGGACGTATCGAAGAAGCATGTGAGGAATATGAAGTGATTAACGCACGCAAAGACTCACTTGACGCCAATAGCTATCTGCGCCAGATCAATGAATTGCATACTCTCTATCAGATTGACAAGAATGAATTAAACAACATAAACAGGCAAAAGAAAATCTTATACTGGAGCTGGTTTATTATCCTGTCTGTCCTCTCCTTAATTATATTCTTCATCTTCCGCATCAAAAGGAACAACAAACGTCTGATCCAATCGCAACAAGAACAAGAAAAAGTAAAGAAACAGGCAGAAAATTCGATTCGCACTAAAAGCCTTTTCCTCTCTAACATGAGTCATGAGATTCGTACTCCACTCAACGCCTTATCCGGCTTTTCCACCATTCTGACGGAAGAATCCATTGATGAAGAAACGAGAAAACAGTGCAATGATATTATCCAGCAAAATTCGGAACTGTTGCTAAAGTTGATTAATGACGTGATTGACTTATCCAGCCTTGAAATTGGAAAGATGACATTCAAGTTCAAAATATGCGATGCAGTAGGACTATGCAGAAACGTCATTGATATGGTGGAAAAGATAAAGCAGACCCATGCAGACGTCCGCTTCTCCACTCCTCTCGATTCCTTGGAACTACTGACAGATAGTGCCCGCCTGCAACAAGTACTGATCAACCTGCTTATCAATGCAACTAAATTCACCTCACAAGGCTCTATCACTCTGCAACTTGAGCAACAAACGGAAGATACGGCACTTTTCTCTGTCACCGATACCGGCACAGGAATCCCTAAAGAAAAACAGAAAAAGATATTCAACCGTTTCGAGAAGCTCAATGAAAATGCCCAAGGTACGGGGCTCGGACTATCGATTTGCCAACTCATCATCGAACAACTGGGAGGTAGTATCTGGATCGACCCCGATTACGAAGAAGGTTCACGTTTCTTGTTTACACATCCTATTGACAAAAGCGACCAAGGAAAGGAGGAAACAAGATGAAACGATTAATACTACTGCACATAGTCTGTTGCTGCTTTCTTGTCGGAAAAGCCGATTATGAAATGAACACGGACAGTTTGATACAGGTGTTTCAAAACCTGCCTCATGACTCAACCCGTCTTGTAGCTTTAAACAACATTATAAGAATAGAACAGAATAATCCTAAATGCATCCAGTTCTCGGACACTTTAATGAAAGAAGCATTGTTTCAGAAGGATGATAAATACGCAGGACTGGCAGCCTATTATCACCTATTGTACTATTATAACCACAACAAAACAGACAGCGTAGCGAAATGGATTACACAAATGGAACCACACGTCCACAAATCCGATATATGGGATTATTTCTTCGACGCCAAACGTTTCCAGATCGACTTGTACACTTACAACGAAGAATACGAGCGTGCCATTAGCGAGGCAAACAAGATGAAGCAACAAGCTTTCGAAAAAAACAATCATCGGGGACTGGTAGCCGCTCATCAGTGTCTGAGCAATGCCTACATCGGCAGTCAACGTTGGGAGGAAGGCATCAAAGCACTGGAAGAAGCCTACAAGCTACTTGCTCCGGACGCTAATCCGGTAGTTCGCATCTCGGTACTGTCGCAATTGGTATCTGTCACCAAAGAAATGAAGAATAACAGCAAGCTGTTTAAATACCTGCAAGAACTCGAAAGCACACTCTATAAACATATCAAGGAAAATCCTTCTCTTAAAGACGGTTTCTCTGACGTATTTCTGTTCAACGAATTGTTCTATGCTTATTATTACCTGAATACCCAACAGCCGCAAAGAGCCTATGAACATCTGGTGAAAGCTAAGGAATATCAGAACGAAAACAACTATTTCATGTATCAGGTACTTTATTTCGACACCTACGCCAGATATTACAAATATATCGGTGAATATCAAAAAGCCTCAGATTATATCGACACCACATTAGTCATGCTGAAAGACAACTATGCCAGCGACTATGCCGAACAGTTATTGGTGAAAGCTAAAATATGGGTAAAGGCCGGCGATAGCGAAAAGGCCGTTCCACTATATCAGAAGGCACTTGCCATTAAAGATTCCGCCTCCATGTCGCTTGCAAACAATCAAATGGAACAAATAAAGAGCAGTTATCAACTGGATAAAATCAATATGGAACAACAACGGCACAACAACCGGATTCGCCTCATCTTTCTGGCTGTGATTATCGTTGTTTTATTTGTATTATTCATTTTCATGTTCCGTCTGGCTATGGTACGAAAGGCATTGAAACGTTCGGAAAACGAAATCCGCAAAGCCGCCGCAACCGTTCGGGAAACGAATGAAATAAAGAACCGCTTTCTTTCGAACATGAGTTATAACATCCGCACTCCGCTCAATAACGTAGTAGGATTCTCGCAACTCATAGCGTGCGAACCGAATATTGACGAAGGAACAAGGAAGGAATATTCAAACATAATCCACCAAAGCTCTGAAAAGTTAATGAGACTTGTCAACGATGTGCTCGACTTATCACGCCTGGAAGCTCAAATGATGAAATTCCAGATACAAGTTTACGATGCTGTCGAACTATGCAACGAAGCATGTTATATGGCACGTATGAAGAATGAAACGACAGGCATCCAAGTCCGATTCTACACAGAAACGAAGTCACAGCCCGTCCGCACAGATACCGCCCGCCTGACACAGATGATACTTAGCACACTGGTTTACCCGCATGAATACCAGCAAGACCAAAAACAGGAACGCGTCATCCGTTTCATACTCAGCCGGAAAGATGAAATGCTTCATTTCCAAATCATTAATTCGCCGTTGGCGGATACTACCTTTGTCTCACAGGAAACTGTCATCCGGCACGAAATCAACCAATTATTACTGACACATTTCGGAGGAACCTATCAAATCAATACCCAACCCCCGGAGGGTCCGGAAATTGTTTTCACCTACCCGATCGCTTCCGATTCGGAATAAAGCGCTATCTTTGCAAAATGTAAACTTAAACGCTTAATATGTATACCAACAAACAGATTTGGAGTGTCAGTTACCCGATACTACTCAGCTTGCTGGCACAAAATGTCATCAATGTCACCGATACGGCGTTCCTGGGTCACGTAAGTGAAGTTGCCTTGGGAGCTTCTGCTATGGGCGGACTATTCTATATATGTGTATTCACCATCGCATTCGGATTCAGTACCGGTTCGCAAATTGTCATTGCGAGACGTAACGGCGAGGGACGCTACACAGATGTAGGTCCGGTGATGATTCAGGGAGTTATGTTCCTATTTGTAATGGCATTACTACTCTTCGGTTTCACCAAGGCTTTCGGTGGCAACATCATGCGGTTGCTGGTTTCCTCGGAATCAATCTACAAAGGGACAATGGAGTTTCTGGACTGGCGTATATACGGATTCTTCTTCTCATTCATCAATGTTATGTTCCGGGCACTGTATATCGGAATCACACGTACTAAAGTGCTGACCATTAACGCAGTCGTCATGGCATTGACCAATGTCGTGCTGGACTACGCACTGATCTTCGGGAAATTCGGTCTGCCCGAAATGGGTATCAAGGGAGCCGCCATTGCTTCCGTACTGGCCGAAGCCTCCTCTATCCTATTCTTCCTCATCTACACATATGTCACTATCGACTTAAAGAAATACGGACTGAACCGTCTGCGTTCGTTCGACCCTGCACTGTTGATGCGGATTCTCAGCATTTCCTGCTTCACCATGCTCCAATACTTCCTGTCAATGGCTACATGGTTCGTATTCTTTGTTGCCGTAGAACGGCTGGGACAACGGGAACTGGCGATTGCCAACATAGTCCGGAGTATCTACGTCGTATTGCTGATTCCGGTCAATTCACTGGCAACCACCACAAACAGTCTTGTCAGTAATGCTATCGGTGCGGGAGGTATCAAGCACGTAATGCCGCTTATTAATAAAATTGCGAGATTCTCGTTCTTTATTATGCTGGGGCTGGTAGCAGTCACAGCACTATTCCCGCAACTACTGCTGTCCGTCTATACCAGTGAGGCAGCACTGATTGCAGAATCCGTCCCTTCAGTCTATGTGATTTGTATCGCCATGCTCATCGCATCGGTAGCCAATGTTGTGTTCAACGGTATCTCGGGCACAGGAAACACACAAGCCGCCTTACTGCTCGAAACAATTACAATTATCATTTACGGCTCGTATATCATTTTCATCGGGATGTGGCTCAAAGCACCGATTGAAATCTGCTTTACCATTGAGATTGTGTACTATACCTTGTTATTGATAACGAGTTATATTTATCTCAAAAAAGCAAAATGGCAGAATAAAAAGATATAAATACAAGAGATTTTTGTACATTTGCAGGCTCAAAATATTAATTCGTAATTAAATAACTATGTTCGATAATTTAAGTGAAAGACTAGAACGGTCATTCAAGATTCTGAAAGGTGAAGGCAAAATCACCGAAATTAACGTGGCGGAAACGCTGAAAGATGTACGCAAGGCACTTCTTGATGCCGACGTAAACTACAAGGTAGCAAAGAATTTCACAGATACCGTGAAAGAAAAAGCTCTTGGACAGAACGTACTTACAGCAGTGAAACCAAGCCAGTTGATGGTGAAAATCGTGCACGACGAACTGACCCAGTTAATGGGTGGCGAGACTGTCGAAGTTGATATTGATGCCCGCCCGGCAGTAATCCTGATGTCAGGTTTGCAAGGTTCCGGTAAGACTACCTTCTCCGGTAAGCTGGCCCGGATGCTGAAAACCAAGAAGAACCGCAAGCCATTACTGGTAGCTTGTGACGTTTACCGTCCGGCAGCTATCGAACAGTTGCGTGTGTTGGCAGAGCAAATTGACGTACCGATGTACTGCGAACTGGAAAGCAAGAACCCGGTAGAAATCGCGCAACACGCTATCCAGGAAGCTAAAGCCAAAGGATACGACCTCGTAATCGTCGATACAGCCGGACGTCTGGCAGTAGACGAACAGATGATGAACGAGATTGCCGCTATCAAGGAAGCAATCAATCCGAACGAAATTCTGTTTGTGGTTGATTCCATGACCGGACAGGACGCTGTGAATACGGCCAAAGAATTTAATGAACGTCTGGACTTCAACGGTGTGGTACTGACCAAGCTCGACGGTGATACCCGTGGTGGTGCGGCGCTTTCTATCCGTTCAGTAGTCAACAAGCCGATTAAGTTTGTAGGTACAGGCGAAAAGTTGGACGCGATCGACCAGTTCCACCCTGCCCGTATGGCAGACCGTATCCTCGGTATGGGTGATATCGTTTCGTTGGTAGAACGTGCGCAGGAACAATACGACGAAGAAGAAGCTAAACGTTTACAGAAGAAGATTGCCAAGAATCAATTCGACTTCAACGACTTCCTCAGCCAGATTGCACAAATCAAGAAAATGGGTAATTTGAAAGACCTTGCTTCCATGATTCCGGGAGTAGGAAAAGCAATCAAAGACATTGATATCGACGACAATGCTTTCAAGAGTATCGAAGCTATCATCTACTCCATGACTCCGGCAGAGCGTTCCAACCCGGAAATCCTGAACGGTTCACGCCGCACACGTATCGCGAAAGGTAGCGGTACAACGATTCAGGAAGTAAACCGCCTGTTGAAACAATTCGACCAGACTCGTAAAATGATGAAAATGGTAACCAGCAGCAAAATGGGTAAGATGATGCCTAAGATGAAGAAATAAAAGATTTCGTTTCAAATTCTAATAAAGAAAGGAAGCTTCCGGCTTCCTTTCTTTATTTTTTTAAACCCCTCCTCTCCTTTCCTACATCTACTTTATGTGATTTTCTCCTTATAATCACATCAGCTCTGTCATTCAATTGTAATGATTACAATTTTACATAGATTTTATATGTATATTCATTTTTATTTGTTTACTTTGCAAAAAATAACAGAACAAAAGCACGAATATGCACTACGTCTACGTAATGGTATATATTTCACTGGCAGTTGCGATGCAACTACTTACGGGAAATTTTCCGGTTTCCTTTTTCGCCTTTCCGCTCAATCTTGTTTTTGCAGCGCTATGGCTTTTCTTGTTATGGATGTTGTATAAGGAATATAAAATTGCAAAATTTACCCGATTCCTCTATTCTTCCCAAGCAAGTATCCTATCTATCGGATTACTCATCTGCGGTTGCCTGATAATAGGTCTTTTCCCTCAACTATCCGATGCGGAAGCAAAAATGCGTGAAGGGCTTCCAGCCTTTTTAGGTTGCTATAACTTTATGACTTCCTGGATATTCATCGCCATACTTCTGTTCTTATTAAGTAACCTGGCAATGATTACCATTCACGCCTATCATTACCGCAAACAGGCACGTTGGAGATTCATCCTGAATCACGCGGGGCTATGGCTGGCTCTATTTGCCGGTTTTCTAGGAAGCAGTGACACACAGACTTTACGTATACCTATATATAAAGGTGAGCCATCACGCGAAGCATTCGACATGAACGGTGCATCGCATTATTTGGATTATGAAATCGAACTCAACTCTTTTGCCGTAGAATACTACCCGAACGGGCGTCCTTCCCGCTTTGCCGCCAATGTACGTCTGGGAAATGAAAAAGCATTGCTTGAGGTCAATCACCCATACGCCTATCGGTTGGGAGAAGATATTTACCTCACCGGCTATGACGTAACGAAAGGCAACGAGAGTGAGTACTGCATCTTGCAGGTAGTAAAACAACCCTGGAAATATATAATAGTAGCAGGTATCCTGATGATGCTTGCGGGAGCTATTCTTCTATTCATTAACGGACCTAAAACAGATGATAAACTGGGATAATTTCTATGTATTTGCAGCAGTATCTATCTGCTTATGGCTGATAGGAGCAGTATTTGCCCTTCGCTCGTCAACAAGAAGTAAGACAGCAATCGGTTTTACGTCAGGCGGAATTATCGTTCTGGCCGTATTCATTACCGGATTATGGCTCTTCCTGCAACGTCCTCCGTTACGCACTATGGGGGAAACCCGTTTGTGGTACTCTTTCTTCATGGGCATAGCCGGACTACTGACTTATATCAGATGGCAGTATCGTTGGATTCTTTCTTTCTCGGCACTGCTCGCCACAGTCTTTGTCATTATCAATCTGATGAAACCCGAGATACACGACCAGTCACTAATGCCGGCTCTGCAAAGCATATGGTTCATTCCCCATGTCACCGTATATATGTTCTCTTACTCTGTATTGGGCTGTGCTTTTATAATCGCATTGACCGGGTTGTTCCGCCATAAGGAAGAATACTTGCACACAGCCGACAATTTGGTTTATGCGGGAATAGCATTCCTCTCCATTGGTATGCTGCTAGGTTCCCTTTGGGCAAAAGAAGCATGGGGAAACTATTGGAGCTGGGATCCGAAAGAGACTTGGGCAGTCATCACTTGGGCAGGGTATTTACTTTACGTACACCTCCGTCTTTTTCGGAAAACGGGACGGAAAACGCTTTATGTGTTGCTCATCATGTCCTTCCTGACTTTGCAGATGTGCTGGTACGGAGTAAATTATTTACCGGCGGCTCAACAAAGCGTACACTTATATAATCGTAATAACTAATCTAAAAAAACAAATGTGAAATGAAGAAAAGTACAAAACTAATTGTGGCACTGTTGGTAGTGGTAGCGGCATTAGCAGTCACTTATCGACTTATGCACCGCGTACCTTCTGCCGATCTGGAAGCAAATGCGCAGATGCAGCAGATTATTACGGATGCAGGATGTTTGAGATGTCATACCTCAACACCGGACCTACCGTTCTATGCAAGCATGCCTGTGGCCGGAAAAATTGTAATGGAAGACGTCAGCAAGGCATACCGTGCCTTCGACATGACCCAAATGGAGGCAGATCTGGAAGCAGGACAGCCCCTCAATCCGGCAGACCTGGCCAAAATAGAAAAAGTGATCCTCGACGGAAAAATGCCCCAGGCAAAATATTACCTTGTGCATTGGGGGGCTTCCTTCAATGACGCAAAAAAGGAAGTCGCACTGAACTGGGTAAAAAGTCACCGTATGGGAATGTATACGGACATTACAGTAGCACCGGAATTTGCCAACGAACCCATTCGTCCCATTGCCGATTCTATCGCAGTGGATGTACGCAAAGTCGTTCTGGGTAATTTGTTGTATCATGACACACGTTTATCTGCTGACAATACCGTATCATGTGCCAGTTGCCACGGGTTGGATACAGGCGGCGTGGACAACAAACAATATTCCGAAGGTGTAGGCGGACAGTTTGGTGGCGTCAATGCCCCGACAGTATACAACGCCGCATACAATTTCGTTCAATTCTGGGATGGCCGTGCCGGAACTCTTGCCGAACAAGCTGCCGGTCCTCCGTTGAATCCGGTGGAAATGGCTTGCGAATCATTCGACCAGATTATCGATAAATTGGCTGAAGACAAAGATTTCGTATCCGCATTCAACGAAGTGTATGCCGACGGATTGAGTGAGAAGAATATCACAGACGCCATTCAGGAGTTTGAAAAGACTTTGCTGACTCCCAACTCACGCTTCGACCGCTATCTGAAAGGACAAAAAGATGCAATCACCGAAAACGAAATCGCCGGATACGAACTTTTCAAGAAGTATGATTGCGCAACCTGCCATGTAGGAGAAATCCTGGGAGGGAAATCTTATGAACTGATAGGCGTACAGCACGATTATTTTGCCGATCGACAGGCAGAAATGACTGAAGAAGACAACGGCCGCTTCAAACAGACTCAAATAGAACGTGACCGCCACCGCTTCAAAGTGCCCGGTCTGAGGAATATCGAACTGACCGCTCCATATTTCCACGACGGCAGCATGGCTACTATGGATGACGCAGTCCGTGCAATGGCTAAATACCAGTTGGGCATCGATTTGCCACAACAGGAAGTAGATAAGATTGTAGCCTTCCTCCGCACACTGACCGGAGAGTACAAAGGACAGCTATTAACGAATAAGAATATGGAAATCTAATCAGGAAAAAGTCCTTTTTAGCCTGTTTCCGAACAGAGGCTCTATTTGCATCAAACGGAGGCTCTATTTGGGGTAAACAGAGGCTCTGTTTCACCTAAATAGAGCCTCTGTTTTTTTTGTATCCCGACAAAAACAACAATCCTTTTGGAGAGTTCAGTTATTTATTTTACTTTTGCCTATCACCAATAAATACTCTGAAAATATGACTCTGATAGACGGAAAAGCCATTTCCGAACAAGTAAAACAAGAGATTGCAGCCGAAGTAGCCGAAATTGTGGCTCAGGGCGGTAAACGTCCCCACCTGGCAGCTATCCTTGTGGGACACGACGGTGGCAGCGAAACTTATGTAGCCGCCAAAGTAAAAGCCTGCGAAGTTTGTGGGTTCAAATCTTCCCTCATCCGCTACGAAAGCGACGTGACCGAAGAAGAACTGCTTGCCAAAGTACGTGAACTGAATGAAGACAGTGACGTAGACGGATTCATCGTCCAACTCCCGTTACCGAAACATATCTCCGAACAGAAAGTTATCGAAACGATTGATTACCGTAAGGACGTAGACGGATTCCACCCTATTAATGTAGGACGTATGTCTATCGGACTTCCGTGTTATGTATCTGCCACTCCCAACGGTATCCTCGAACTACTGAAGCGTTACAAAATTGAGACTTCGGGCAAGAAATGTGTCGTACTCGGCCGAAGCAATATCGTCGGCAAGCCTATGGCTGCCCTGATGATGCAGAAGGCTTATCCGGGAGACGCAACCGTCACCGTATGTCACAGCCGCAGCAAAGACCTGATAAAAGAATGTCAGGAAGCCGACATTATCATTGCCGCTTTGGGACAGCCCAACTTTGTGAAGGCTGAAATGGTAAAAGAAGGTGCAGTCGTAATTGATGTAGGTACTACCCGTGTGCCGGATGCAACCAAGAAATCCGGATTCAAGCTGACCGGTGACGTGAAGTTCGACGAAGTAGCGCCAAAATGTTCTTACATCACCCCCGTACCGGGTGGCGTTGGTCCGATGACGATAGTATCGTTAATGAAAAATACACTTTTAGCCGGTAAGAAAGCCATTTATCAATGAGACATGCACTGTTTCTGATGATTTTATTTCTCTCCCTGTCCTGCACCTCCCGGTCGCAGGCAAGGAGAGATTCTATTAATACCTTATCTGATACTCTGTCGACACCCGACAGCATCATGTCTGCCGACACCTTGCGGCTTCTTTTCGTAGGCGATCTCATGCAACATCAAGGACAGATCAATGCTGCGCGTACCGCAACAGGGACTTATGATTACTCCGCTTGCTTTGAATACGTGAAAGAAGAAATTGGGAGTGTAGATCTTGCCATAGCCAATCTGGAAGTTACTTTGGGTGGAAAGCCCTATAAAGGTTATCCTGCTTTCAGCGCACCCGACGAATTCCTCACCGCCATTCACGACGCCGGTTTCAACGTACTGGTGACAGCCAACAACCACAGTCTCGACCGCGGAAGATCAGGATTGGAACGTACTATTCTTCTGATCGACTCTCTGAATATCCCTCATGCCGGTACGTACACCAATGCCGAAGAACGCGAAAAGAAATATCCGCTCCTGTTAGAAAAGAACGGATTCCGTATCGCCCTGCTCAACTATACGTATGGAACCAACGGAATCGCCGTTACTCCTCCCAATATCGTGAACTATATTGATACGGCTATTATCGCCAAAGACATCGAAGTGAGCAAGACACTGCATCCGGATGCCATTATCGCCTGTATGCATTGGGGAATCGAATATCAATCCCTTCCTGATAAAGAGCAAAAGTTCCTTGCCGGCTGGCTTCTTCAAAAAGGAGTAGACCATGTCATTGGTTCACATCCGCACGTTGTCCAACCAATTGAAGTCCGTACGGATAGCCTGACAAATGACAAACATCTTGTCGTATATTCTTTGGGAAATTATATTTCCAATATGTCCGCCCGCCGTACCGACGGCGGACTCATGGTAAAAATGGAACTGGTAAAGGATAGTACCGTCCGCCTCAACAACTGCGAGTATAGCTTAGTATGGACAGCACGACCGGTTCAATCTGAGAAAAAAAATCACCAATTACTTCCGGTAAACTTACCGATAGAGTTAGTTCCTTTAAAAGCCCGTAACTCGTTGAAAATCTTCACGAATGATGCGCGATCCCTTTTCAGCAAGCACAATCGGGGAATAAAAGAATACACTTTTTATAAAAAAAAGTAATAGAATTCTTTGGAGATTTAAAGATAATATCTATCTTTGCACCGCGTTAGAGAAACGCAGACATGGTGGATGTAGTTCAGTTGGTTAGAGCGTCAGATTGTGGTTCTGAATGTCGCCGGTTCGAGTCCGGTCTTCCACCCCCAACAATAAGAGTAATTGATGAAAGCTTCGAGTAGTAATATTCGGAGCTTTTTTCTTATACAAAAACAGTATATTATGGAAAATAACAAAAAATTAACCAGAGCTTCCGCCGGTAACCGAATGGTTGCAGGGGTATGTGCCGGAATCGCCGATTATTTCGGCTGGGATCCCACCCTATTAAGAATCGTCTATGTATTAGCAACAATCTTCACCGCTTTTGCCGGAATCATCATATATATCATCCTATGGATCGTAATGCCGGAAAGAAGACCGGGAGATGGATATGAGGACCGTATGAACAACCGATTACACTAAAAATAAACGTCGGTAGACTTGAGTGAGAACACTGCAAGTCTGCCGGCGTTTGTCATTTCTATTCTTGTCTTGCAGAAAAAGGAAGCGGGAATTTCTTACCCGAAACTAATACAGTTCCAATCCGAATTCTTCTTTCAACTGCATCAATGCCTGATTCTTTTGAGACATCATCTGGAACTTCTCCACACGACCTACTGCACGAACCGTTTCTGTCGGTGCACTTACCCGTACCGTCATCACCACTTTACTATTCTTCAACCGGACACGGAGATAATCCTGCAACTCAGGAATCAATGCCGTAAAGTCCTTTGCAGCAATCTCATTATCCACTACAATTTCAAAAGTGGTAGAGTTATTGAGCAACACCGGACGAAGCACCTGCATGCGTTTTGCGATAGCCACCTGCTCTTTCGGCAACTGACCTGCATACTCCTGCCAATAATAATTCAAATCCCGTTCATTGAAGTTAGAGTCTTGTTCCGGTTGCTGTACTCTGGGAACATGAGCTACAGTTGCATTCTGCGCGGCCTGATCGCGCTGCGGATTCTTGATAGATACGCCCAAGCTGGACATCTTCATCACCGGAACCTTTCGTTCCTCTTTGGCAACCGAAGGAATTCCTGCGCCCGGCAAAGGAGCGGATGAAGTCGTATTCGTAGCAGAAGGCGATACAGGCCTTGCCGTCGTAGCCATCTGCGGCTGCCTGTTGGGAGTGACATTAGCAGTAACCGAAGCCGGTGACGAATGAACAGGAGCCTGCTGTACAGATGAAGCGGAAGCTACCTGCGACGGCTGAGCGGCGGCAGGTTGTGAGAACACGGGTTTTATAGTCTGTTTAGGGCTACGCCCACCACTCACATCATCCCCCTCGGTGGTAAGCTGCGCAACCTGTATCAAGGTCAGTTCTACCAGCAAACGCTTGTTCTTGCTGATGCGGTAATTCAAATCACATTCGTTACAGAGCTTCATCGCCTTATACAAGAAAGGCAACGGGCATTTCTGCGCCTGTTCCTGATAACGTTGGCGGATACTCGCTCCCACCTCAAGCAAAGGAAGTGTTACCGGATCTTTGCCTACCAACAAATCGCGAAAGTGAGAAGACAATCCGGTTATAAAGTGACTTCCATCGAATCCCTTATTCAACACATCGTTGAAAAGCAACAATGCATCACTCACTTTATTGGCAAGAAAGCAATCCGTCAAACGGAAATAATATTCGTAATCAAGTACATTCAGGTTGTCAATCACGCTTTTATACGTGATATTTCCTCCGGTAAAACTCACCACCTGGTCGAAGATAGACAATGCGTCGCGCATACCTCCATCTGCTTTCATGGCAATCACGTTCAGTGCTTCCGGCTCTGCTGAGATTCCTTCTTTCGAAGCAACATACGAAAGATGATTCACCGTATCTTCCACACTGATACGATTGAAATCATAAATCTGACAACGGGAAAGAATGGTCGGAAGAATTTTATGCTTCTCCGTCGTGGCCAAGATGAAAATAGCATGACGGGGAGGTTCTTCCAGCGTTTTCAGAAACGCATTGAATGCAGAAGCCGAAAGCATGTGTACCTCGTCGATGATATAAACCTTATACTTGCCAATCTGTGGCGGAATACGCACCTGCTCCACCAGCTGACGAATATCGTCCACCGAGTTGTTGGAGGCTGCATCAAGCTCATGGATATTATACGACCGCTGCTCGTTGAAGGCAACACAAGATTCACACTGGTTGCAAGCTTCACCGTCGGCAGTAGGTGTCATGCAGTTGATTGTTTTGGCGAAGATACGTGCACAAGTAGTCTTTCCTACCCCACGCGGTCCGCAAAATAAATACGCATGAGCAAGTTTCTGAGTAGCAATTGCATTTTTTAGCGTAGTGGTCAGCGCCCGCTGTCCTACCACCGATTCGAACGTGGAGGGACGGTATTTACGGGCCGATACAATATAGTTTTCCATATCCGGGATTTTCTCTATTTTTGCTTTGCTTGCAAATGTACACAAAAAAGTGATAAGTAATAAGGGATAGAGAGAGAAGTTTTGAAGCAGAAGCGATAAGTTTTTAAGTTATTAGTTTTATCTTTGCGGAGATTAAAAAGATTAATTATGGGTAAACTAATCAGTATCTGGGAATTTATATGCCGACGCAAGTATCTTATCACTATCGTCGCATTTGCTGTCATTATCGTTTTTTTGGATGAAAACAGCCTGCTTCGCCGTCTTGGATACGAACGGGAGATCAGCCAGTTGAAAGAAGAAATAGAAAAGTACCGGGCGGATTACGAAGAGAATACCAAGCGCCTTAATGAAATAAGTACCAATCCGGATGCTATCGAACAGATCGCCCGCGAAAAGTATCTGATGAAGAAACCCAATGAAGATATTTACGTTTTTGAAGATTAAAGAATGAAGCAACTAGTACCCGCCCTCTTTGGCGTAGGCGCCGTAATGGCCCTCACAGGAGCAGCCGTATTCATTACAGGCTGGATTTATGCACCCTACATATATACTATTGGAGCCGGATTCATTGCACTGGCACAAGTAAACACCCCGGTAAAAGGGAAAAGCAAGACACTGAAACGTCTCCGTGTTCAGCAGATATTCGGAGCACTCGCTCTTATACTGACTGGTGCTTTCATGTTTACCACACGAGGCAATGAATGGATTGCCTGCCTCACTATTGCTGCCATACTCGAACTCTACACCGCCTTCCGTATTCCACAGGAAGAAGAAAAGGAAAGGGCATAAAAAAACCTGTCCAAAACTTCACAGCCTAGAACAGGAACATTATAATTTACATATTTCTAATATAAACAATGAAATCTCTTTTATAAGAGAAAAGCTAAAAAAAGTTACTTATTAGCAGCAGGTGAATATCTTGCATTCAACCCGTCTACGATTTCTTTTGTGATATTGAACGCGCTATCAGCATAAAGCAGATTATCAAAACCTGTATTACTGAAAATCAAGCTATATCCATGTGTCTTATTATATTCTTTCAAGAAAGCATTGATAGAATCACGGAACAGCAAACTGTTCTTATTGTTTTCTTCCATTAAACCGTTTTGAAGTTTGTTACTCAACTCTTGCAAGTCTTGTTCCATCTTAGCCAAACGATTGTATTCTTGTTGAGCTCTATCCTGTGACAGGAAAGCACCGTTTTCATACTTCTTCTGGAAGTCTTGTTTTTCCTTATTCAAAGCAGTAGCTTTCTGATTCAGTGTCATACGAACGTTTTCGCTCTTCTTCACCATTGCCTCATTCAAGTCAATACAGAAGTTATATTTAGCTAATAGCGAATCTATTTCAACATAGGCGATTTTCATTCCTGACAGTTCGGCATTCACCTGAGCCGGAGTTGTTGAAGTTTGATTGTCAGTTTTGCCGGCACATTGTGAAAATAAAACAATAAACGCAAGAGCAGCCAAACCGTTCATGAGGTAGTTCATTCTATTCATAATTTAATAAGTGTATTGTTTTTAATAATTTAATTCATACTATCGTTCAAGGCTTTTTCCAACTCATCAATAGAAAAACGTGGCTTCTTCTGTGCTTCGCGATCTTGAGACTGTGCACACCCAATCCCTTTCTTACGCAGCGCTTTATTCCCACTCACATGACCGTTCGGGAACTTCCCTCCCTTCGTAAAGAATACTTTCACCCCTAATAATACCAGGGAAATAGCAACTATTAACAAAGTTATCAGTATAGTCTCAACCATTTCTATTAATTTTGTGAGTGCAAAGATAGGCTTTAATGAGATATGAGTTCAGATAAGCCAATCAAATTAACCATATTTAGCAATAGAAGAAGCCAAAACCACTCTTCTATTCCTATTATAAAATAGAAACAGCATGGAAAAAAAAGATTTGAAGCCGGCCGGCGTATTCAAGTATTTCGAAGAAATCTGCCAGGTGCCCCGCCCTTCGAAGAAGGAAGAAAAAATGATTGCCTACCTGAAGGCATTCGGAGCAAAACATAACCTGGAAACCAAAGTGGACGAAGCCGGTAACGTACTTATCAAGAAACCCGCTACTCCGGGAAAAGAAAACCTGCAAACTGTCGTACTGCAATCGCATATCGACATGGTGTGTGAAAAGAACAACGACGTTCAACACGACTTCCTCACCGACCCCATTGAAACAGAAATTGACGGTGAATGGTTGAAAGCGAAAGGTACCACCCTTGGAGCCGACAACGGTATCGGCGTAGCCACCGAACTGGCTATTCTGGCCGACGATAGCATTGAGCACGGTCCGCTGGAATGCCTGTTTACCGTAGACGAGGAAACCGGACTCACTGGAGCTTTCGCCCTGAAAGAAGGTTTCATGAGTGGTGACATCCTGCTTAATCTCGACTCGGAAGATGAAGGAGAGATCTTTATCGGATGCGCCGGAGGTATCGATTCCGTTGCAGAGTTTACTTATAAAGAGGTTGAAGTTCCCGCCGGATATTTCTTCTTCAAAGTAGAAGTGAAAGGATTGAAAGGAGGACATTCCGGTGGTGACATCCACCTCGGACGAGGCAATGCCAACAAAATACTGAACCGCTTCCTCACCCGCATGGCTACCAGACATGACCTGTACCTCTGCGAAATCAACGGCGGTAACCTGCGCAACGCCATTCCTCGCGAAGCATACGCAATCTGCGCGGTTCCCGAAGACGCCAAACATGACGTCCGCACCGAACTGAATATCTTCACCAGCGAAGTAGAAAACGAGTTATCCGTTACCGAACCGGACTTGCGACTAGTCCTTGAATCGGAAACTCCCCGTAAAACAGCTATCGATCAGGATACCACCGCCCGTCTGCTGAAAGCTCTGTATGCAGCCCCTCACGGTGTTTATGCCATGAGTCAGGACATCCCCGGACTGGTAGAAACGTCTACTAATCTGGCTTCTGTCAAGATGAAACCGAACAATGTCATCCGTATCGAAACCAGCCAACGCAGTTCTATCCTGTCCGCACGCGACGACATGGCAAATACTGTCCGCTCCGCTTTCCAACTGGCAGGAGCCAATGTTACCTTCGGTGAAGGTTATCCGGGCTGGAAACCGAACCCGCATTCAGCTATCCTAGAAGTGGCTGCCGAATCATACAAACGTCTATTCGGCGTAGATGCCAAAGTAAAGGCGATTCATGCCGGACTGGAATGCGGTCTGTTCCTCGACAAGTATCCGACGCTCGATATGATTTCTTTCGGCCCGACCTTGACAGGAGTTCACTCTCCTGACGAACGGATGCTTATCCCTACCGTAGAGAAATTCTGGAAACATCTGTTGGATATTCTGGCACATGTACCTGCCAAAAAGTAACGGACAGATAAGCCACTATAAAAAAGGAGATTGTGGTCGTAGCAGAAAAAGAGCAGCTATGGCCATAATCTTTTTTGTTATGGGCTTCTGCACCCTCTCCTTTGCACAACAAATCCGTTTCAGAGTTGTAAGTTGGAATGTAGAAAACCTATTCGACATACATCATGATTCGTTGAAAAACGACCGTGAGTTTCTTCCCGATGCCCTCCGTCATTGGAATTACACCAGATACAAGAAAAAGCTGACTGATATGGCGCGTGTCATTACTGCCGTCGGCGAATGGGAACCTCCGGCATTAGTCGGGTTATGTGAGGTAGAAAATGATACGGTACTTCGCGACCTCACCCGCCGTTCTCCTTTAAAGGAATTGAATTACCGCTATGTCATGACCGACTCTCCCGATTTAAGAGGCATTGACGTAGCATTGCTCTATCAACGGGATTTATTCAAACTCTTGTCTTTCCGTTCTGTCTCTATTCCGCCCCTGAAACAGTTTCGCCCCACGAGAGATTTGTTGCACGTCAGTGGTTTGCTACTGACCGGAGACACACTGGACGTATTTGTCTGCCACTTGCCAAGTCGTTCCGGCGGAGCAAAAGAATCCGAACCGTACCGCCTTCATGCAGCCCGAATACTGTACACAGAGGCTGACAGTATTCTCAACATACGGCTTCATCCACAAATTATCATTATGGGAGATTTCAATGACTATCCGACCAATAAATCTATTCAGAAAATACTGGAAGCAGAATCTCCTTCGCCAACTGCTCCTTCTCCTTTAAAGCTTTACCATTTACTTGCCCGAAAAGCCCAATCCAAAAATTTCGGTTCATACAAATATCGGGGAGAATGGGGATTACTCGATCACCTAATTGTATCCGGTTCTCTACTTAACCCAGCAAACAGTTTTTCCACAAGCGAAAACAAAGCAACCGTTTCCAACCTCCCTTTTCTATTGACCGAAGATAAGAAATATGGCGATAAGGAACCTTTCCGCACCTATAAAGGAATGAAATATCAGGGGGGTATTAGCGATCATCTGCCAATCTATGTCGATTTTAATCTGATTCTTTATTAATTAAGACCATAAACCTCATCCCAGCATACCTCAGACAAGGGATTATTCTCACCATAGCGAGAAAAAATTCTCCTCATAATGAGAAAAAATTCTCCTCATAATGAGAAAAAATTCTCACCATGATGAGATTTTTTTCTCATCATGGTGAGAATACTTTGAGAATATAATCATTCAATCCGAATACTGATAAACCTTCAAATCGAACTTAGGAACCATTGCCAGTAAATGGTCGAAGATATCTGACTGGATACGTTCATATTCTTTCCAGACCTTATTGCGGGAAAAGAAATATACCTGAATAGGCACACCATACATCGTGGCTTCCTTCTGGCTGATAATTAAGTCCAAATCCTGATTCACCACAGGCAAACTACACAAATACCGTTCAATATACACACGGTAAACCTGCGAATTGGTAGGCACGACTCCTGCCTCGGGTTGATAATCTGCCATTAAAGGTATTTCTTTTCGATAACGGTCGAGCATTTCCGGCGTACAGAATTGGAGGGTAGTCAAGTCCAGGGTTATATTCTTCATCACCCTTCGTCCTCCCGATTGCACCATTCCCCGCCAGTTCTGAAAGGGGCTGCTGACCAGAGTATAAGGCGGAACGGTAGAGATCGTATTATCGAAGTTCTGAATTTTGACTGTATTCAACGTAATCTCCTGCACCGTACCATTAGCTGCGCCGGAAGGAAGCGTAATCCAGTCTCCGGGACGAACCATATCATTGGCAGACAGCTGAATGCCTGCTACAAAACCCAATATGGAATCCTTGAACACCAACATCAGAATAGCTGCCGAAGCACCTAATCCGGCAAACAGGCTGGCCGGAGACTTATTCACGATAATAGCAATAATTACAATTCCTCCGACAAAGAACAAAAGTACCTGCAACACCTGAATGAATCCCTTCATCGGGCGGTTCTTCATCGACTCCTTTCCATCGTAAATGTCCATTATCATCAGCAAAATCCCATTAACTGCCAACAACAAAGAAAAGATGATGTAAACGGCACAAGCTTTCTGGGAAATAAGCAATAAATCCTTGCCACGAACAAAAGCCATTGGCAGCAAAGCATAAACCAGAAAAGCCGGAATCGTATGAATCAGATTATGAAACACCTTACGCTTCATCAACAACGTGTTCCAAAGATGTGGTTTCCGACGGGTGTATTGCTTCATTCCTCCTATAAGAATCGCCTGACACAGATAATTCAGACCGATAGCAATCGCTATCATCAGCAAAGCAATAATAGTTTCATCAAAACGATCAGCTACCTTCGGGTCTATTCCCCAATCTATCAGGATTTTGTTCATCCACTTTCCTAAATCTACTACTAGCATAACTTCTGTCTTTTTTAATTAATAACAGTAAAAGGTTCATTTGGTTTAATAAAAAAAAGACTGGCGTCTGATTCACGAGAAATCAAGACCGCCAGTCCTCACTGCTACTCTCTAAGCATATCTTTCAATGATGACAACTCCGTCAGGGGGTTATCTTCACTCCTATTTCATTCATTTCCACTTTTGCGGTTGTTGCGGTAGGCGTAGTAGCCTCCAACTTAATATAGCGTGCCTGCACTTTCTGACCGAAAGCAACGGTCTGCGGCAACGGGTTATGCATAATATTACTGAACTCACCGTTGGTAGGAACTTCCTTCCAGTTCTTGCCGTCCGCACTCACAAAGAATTTATAACGGAAAGCCATTGTAGGTTTTGCTTCCGCTTTCAATGGAGCATAGGTAAAACTGGTCAATGTCACCGACTTGCCCAAGTCAATCGTCAACGGCGAAGCAGCGACCTGTTTCCAACCGGTACGGGGCAGGTTGTTCCAATCTTCACCCTGAACGGTTGCCTGCAAAGGAGGCGCATAATAAGCAGCCACTTGATTAATGTGAGCAGTCAGACGACATTCATCAATCTTCACCCGCAGCCTGCCGGCTTTTACCGCCGGAAAACGCAGCATACGCTTATATCCGATTGTCGTGCCTTTACCAACTTCTTTCCAACCGTTATCCGTCAGAGCCTCAACGGTAAAAGCCTCTACCCTCTGCCCTTTCGTTATATCTTCCTGAAGCATTACAACATTGATTTCCGACTTCGGCTTCAAGGAATAAACAGCTTCACTACCCGAAGTGGCATT